>WFOM01000100.1 GCA_015488075.1 Helicobacteraceae bacterium
GTATATAGATTATCAAAAATATCAACAAATGTATAAGAAGTGCTACAAAAAAAGCAAATGAGCTTCTGTTCAAAGTTGTGTTACCTTATATATAAACTTGATTTGATATAATACCAAAAAACATTATACAAGGTTTTAATATGAAGTTTGAAAAATCTCAAGAAGCATTTAAAGAAGCAAAAGAGTATATACCAGGTGGTGTAGATTCACCTGTTAGGGCATTTAATAGTGTAGGTGGGACTCCACCATTTATAAAAGAAGCTAAAGGAGCTTACCTTTACGATATAGATGGAAATGGGTATATAGATTATGTTCAAAGTTGGGGTCCTTTGATATTTGGTCACAGAGATGAGTCTATAGAAGAGGCTATAGTAGAAGCTGTAAAAAGGGGAACAAGTTTTGGTGCTCCAACAGAGATAGAAACAAAGCTGGCAAAACTCATAGTAGATACATTTGATAGTATAGATAAAGTTAGATTTGTAAGCAGCGGGACTGAAGCCGTTATGAGTGCTATTAGGCTTGCAAGAGGATATACCGGTAAAGATGATATAGTAAAATTCAGCGGATGCTATCATGGTCACAGTGATTCACTTTTAGTAAGTGCAGGAAGTGGTGCTGCTACTTTTGGAACTCCAAGTAGTCCCGGGGTGCCTAGTGATTTTACAAAACACACACTAGTTGCTACATATAACGATATAGAGAGTGTCAAAAGATGTTTTAATGAGAGTGACGGTATAGCTTGTGTTATCATTGAACCTATAGCCGGTAATATGGGGCTAGTTCCGGCAGACAAAGAGTTTTTAAAAGAGTTAAGAGAGCTTTGTGATGAGCATAATACGGTGCTAATCTTTGATGAAGTTATGAGTGGATTTAGAGCAACTTTTTATGGAGCTGAGAGTATAACTGCAGTTAAACCTGATATGGTTACACTTGGTAAGGTTATAGGTGGTGGTATGCCTGTTGGTGCTTTTGGCGGTAAAAAAGAGATTATGAGTAAACTTAGCCCAGAAGGTCCTGTGTATCAAGCTGGAACATTAAGTGGCAATCCGGTTGCGATGAGTGCTGGGTATGCGGCTATATCTAAACTAAAACAAAACCAAAGAGTATACGGTGTGCTTGAAGCCCGTGCAAAAAGACTTATGGAGGGGTTAGAAGAGGTTTGTGCCAAATTAGATATACCTGTTCAAACTACTGTTAGAGGCAGTATGTTTGGGTTTTTCTTTAACGACAAAGAGGTTAAAAACTTTGATGATGCCGCAAGTAGTGATGAGAAACTTTTTGCTAAATTTCATCAGGGTATGCTTAATGAAGGTTATTACTTTGCCTGCTCTATGTATGAGACAGGGTTTATCTCAACTGCGATTACCGATGAGATGATAGAGGAGACTATAAAAGGTTTTGAAAAAGTATTGAGAACTTAGGATTAAGGATTGAGGACTAAAAAAAGGCGCAATGGCGCCGCGAGCCCTCTGCTGAAGAGAACCAAGCGTTAGCGTAGCCAAAAGAATTACTTCCTAAGCCGTATTAAAATAAAATATGAATTTTTAGTAGTAGAGACTTTAGTCTCGTTTTTAGAATTGAGGGTTGAGATGATGGAAGAAGAGTATAAAACATATGTTGAAAAAGAGCAAGAGGTTAAAAAGCAAAGGATAAAACCTATAGTAGAAGCTGCAGACAACCTCTCTCTTGGCATATCTATAGTTGTAGCAGTAGCCATAGGTGTAGGACTTGGTTTATGGCTTAAAAAATTAACCGGCAGTAACTGGGGACTTGGCACAGGTATATTTATAGGTGTGGCAGCAGCAATTTTAAATGTATATAAAGCATACTCAAAAGAGTATAAAGAGTATGAAAAGTTGGCTAAAGAGAGGCAAGAGAAGATAGAAAAAGCGGAAAAATAAATCTCTCAAATATAAACCACTATTTAGAAAGGATTTTGATTTTTAGATTTAAAAATTATGTGCTTTAGCAAAAACACAACTGTTTGAACATAGTGAGTTTTGTGTTTTTAATAATTTTTAAATCGATTTGCAGAAAAAAATCAAACTCTCCTTGATTAAATAGTGGTTTATATTTGAGAGATTTATTTTTCCGCTTTTTCTATCTTCTCTTGCCTCTCTTTAGCCAACTTTTCATACTCTTTATAC
>WFOM01000101.1 GCA_015488075.1 Helicobacteraceae bacterium
GGGTGAGAGGACTCGAACCTCCGGCCCCTTGGTCCCAAACCAAGTACTCTAACCATACTGAGCTACACCCCGATAAAAAACAACATCATTAATTTGAGGTTGGAATTATAGTAAAAAAGAGTTTTTTTGTCAAGAGTTTTTGGTATAATATCATCCAAAAAATAAAACAGGAAAGTTATGAAAGTAGCAAGATTTTCTAAAATAGGTTTTATTCTCGCTGCGGCAGGAAGTGCAGTCGGGCTTGGAAACATATGGAAGTTTCCGTATATAACGGGTGAATACGGTGGCGGTGCTTTTGTTGCGGTTTATCTTATAACCGTAGTGCTTATAGGTTTTTCTATAATGATAGCGGAGATGTTTATAGGTTACAAAGGCAGAAGCGATACCGTCTCATCTTTTGAAAAACTGGCACCAAAACACAAGAGTTTTTGGAAATATGCAGGTTTTCAAAGTATGGCAGGGCTTATGATAATGTTTTTTTATGCGGTTGTTATAGGGTGGATATTTGATTATATAGTTTTGTCCTTGACACATCTTCCTTCATCCGTAGAGGAAGCACAAAATACATTTACACAAATGGCACACAAAGATTTTTTTACACAGTTTTTTTATCTCACCGTAGCTTTTATGATAGTTACCTATGTAGTATCCAAAGGGATAAAAGGAGGTATAGAAAGACTAAATGATTATCTTATGCCACTACTTTTTATCATCATAGGCGGTATGTTTTTGTATTCGCTCTCACTTGATAGTTTTTCAAAATCGTTTGAATTTATGTTCAAGCCGGATTGGTCAAAACTAAACTCAAAAGCCTTTCTTGTAGCCGTCGGCCATGCTTTTTTTACTCTTAGCCTTGGTATGGGAGCTATCATGACCTATGCGGCATCTATGCCAAAAGATTCAAATCTTGTTAAAAGTGCATTTTGGGTTGTTGTTTTGGATACGGTTATAGCACTTTTGGCAGGTCTTATGCTGTTTACATTTTTATATGAGTTTGGAGCAGGTCCGGACAAAGGTCCAGGTCTTGTGTTTATCTCGCTTCCGAGTGCTTTTTATGCCATGGGTGTTCTTGGAAACTTTTTTGCGGTTATATTTTTTATAGCACTTGCTTTTGCAGGTCTTACCTCTGCTGTATCTTTGGTTGAGCCTATGGTGCAGTATATGATAGACAAGCACTTATACTCAAGGAAAAAAGCATCAATTGTTATGGGGCTTGTTTTTTACTTTTTCGGTATAGTTACCATACTCTCTGGTCTTGACGGAACCAAAGAGTATCTAACATGGGGAGGTAGCAACTTCTTTGACTGGGTCGATTTTATAACCGCATCTGTGATGCTTCCTCTTGGCGGATTTGTTATGAGTATATTTGTAGGTTATATAGTGCCTAAGAGTGAAGTTGAATCTGTTTTAAAACCTCATCTTAAATCTTTTTTTGATGTGTGGTATTTTAACCTAAGATACATCGCTCCAGTAGCTCTTTTTATAGTTATGTTAAATATGCTTGGAATTATAAAGTTTTAGTTGAGCATATCTGCACAAAGGCATCGTTTTTGCCTTTTTGCTTCACTTTATACATAAGCTCATCTGCCATCTTGTAAACTGTGTCAAACGATATGTCGGCTGATTTTTCTATCTCGTATCCTATGGCTCCAAGAGAGACTGTCACCACACCGTATGGCTGGTTAAACTCATGTTTAAGACCCAAATCGTAAACAGATTTGACAATCTTTTTGGCAAATGCTTTTACATGTTTTGATGAGTCCATTTTTGCAAGTATGGCAAACTCTTCTCCACCTATACGAAACAGATAGTCACTTTCTCTTTTACATACAAATCTTACCGCTCTTGATACACTCTGAAGGATCATATCACCTTTTACATGTCCATAGTTGTCATTGTATAGTTTGAAGTTGTCCAAATCATATACGGCAAAAAACAAAACACCGCCTGTTCTTTTTAGATTTGCCAACTCTTTTTTGACAACCTCATAAAGAAATCTTCTGTTGTAAAGTCCTGTAAGTTCGTCAACATGTGCAAGCTCGCTTACTATTTTAAGAGGCGTTATATCTTCTTCTATGATAAAATACCCCTCTATATCGTTGTTTTGATCTTTTAGAGGATATATTTTCCCTTTTGCAAAATACTCTTTGTTGTATTTTTTGTAATTTTTTATATGTTCAAATGTAAAAACATCTCCTTTTTGGACTGTTTGCCATACTTTTTTGTAAAATTCACTCTCTGCTTTTGGTTTTAGCATATAGTGTGTTGTGCCAAGCATCTCCTCTTTTGTATATCCCAAAAATCTTTCAAGAGCTTTGCTTATATGAACTATCCTGCCTTCTTTGTCTGTTTTTGACATCAAAACATAATCATCTACAACTTCCAAAACGGTATTTAGTTCACTTTCAAGTTTTATCTTTTTGTTGATATCTTTTTTGTATCTGTATAAATGCAGTATCATCATTATAACAAGCAACAGCAATCCGGCAAATACTGACATATATGTCTGTCTTTCCTCTTTGTTTACAGATTTTATAAGCACTTTTGGTGAATACTTTTGATATATCTCTCTTTTTTCATCATCTGTTATGTTGTCCAAAACTTTGTCGAATATCTGTTTAAAATCCTCAAAATCATCCCTAAACATTGCCGCAAGTTCTACATCATGGTTAAGTGTTGTAGATATGGCTGTATCTGTATAGTTTTTTGACGATATGATGTAGGTAAGTATGGGAAGTATATCTGCCACACCGTAAACTTTGCCTTCTTCTAAAAGTTTAAAACCTTCGTATGTATTGTTTACTGTTTTTAGTTTTATATCTTTGTAGTATCTTTTTAAAATCTTTTGGGCAGTGTAGTCTTTCCCGACTGCTATGGTTTTTCCGCTTAATTCTTTTGGAGAGTTTATCATATCTGATCTTTTGGTAGCTATGGCTATGTCAAATGTGTCATAGGGGTTTGAAAAAACGGCATATTTGAGTCTGTCTTTTGTAGGTGCGGTTATCATAGCCATATCAAGAGTATGATTTTTTACGGCTTTTAAAACATCACTCCAGCTTTTTTTTGGAACATACCTAAAATCAAATCCGCTTTTTTTAGACACAAGTTTTAAAAAATCAACACCTATCCCCTCCAAATGCCCCTCTTTCATGATAGAAAACGGAGGCCAGTTTGTCTCAGAGTATGCAAGTGTTTTTGAGGCGAGCTTTTCTCTGTCTTGAAAATTTAGTGACGGTATGGTGTCTATAAACATAGGGTCTATAAAATCATATATATCTTTTTGCTCTTTTAAAAATGAATTTTGTGCATATACCAAAATCATATCTTTTAGTCTGTTTCTCTCAAACAGTCCAAGCTTCTCAAGTGCTGCAACGGAGTTTATCTTGATGGAGTTTGCTTCATACAGCAGTTGCTCTTTTGTTCTATTTTTAGCATATTTTTTAAGCAGTATATTTACACTCTCGTCTATATGTGTAAGTGCATATCTCCAGCCTTTTAGTGTCGCCAGGACAAACTTTCTTAACTCCTGTTTGTGCTTTTTGTAGTATGGTGTTGTAGTTATAAGCAAATCTTCGTAAAAGTCGTAGTTGTATCTTCTTGGGTCTATAAGATAAAGCTCTGATGTTTCAAAATCTATATAGGATATGTTTGAGCGATAAACAGATATGATACCGTAAGGGTCTTTTTTAAAATCTTTTATACTGAAATCTTTTATACACTCTCCTCCCATTTTTTTATAAAGCAGAGTTACAAAGTTGTTAAGTTCGTTTTTGTTTATATACAAACACCCATGTTTTGCATCTTCTATGGGAATTTTTCCGTAGGCTATAGTTGGAGATGAGTTTAAAAGGTATGAAAGAACTTTGTATCTGTCTGAGTTTATGGCATCTGTGAGAAAGTAGCTGTAACCAACTATAACATCTGCTTTTTTGTTTTTTAGTGCATTTTTAAGATCAACCATGTGGCTTAGGTCCTGAGGAAGTATCTCTACATCAAGACCCGCTTCTTTGTAATAGCCTTTTTCTTTTGCCATATAAAAAGAGGCAAACTCAAACTGTGCTTCCCAGTTAAGCTGAACTTTTATGGTCTGTGCAAACAGACTCAAAGCAAAACATAAAGCAAATATCTTTTTCATAAAGTTATGTTATCTTTTAAAAGATTAAAAGCTGATTAAAATGTGAGAAGTTTTAGCAAATGCCGCCAAAGGCGACATTAAGGAGAGTATAGCTTTTCTTAAAAAGCATAATTCAACTGGACTGTAAGTGCAGTTTGAGAATGTTTTACAGTTGTTTTTACATCTGTATCAGGGTATCCATCACGGTTAGTGTCTGCAGGAAAAGACTGTAATGTTTGAGACACTTGTGGTGCATAAGTAAATGCTGCGTCAACAGATGTTGTAGAGCTTATATTGTAAGTTCCACCAACAGCTATATGAGATTCAACTATACCAGGGAATCCCAAAAGGTTAAATGTATTTAATGCATTTCCACCTAAATATTTAGGAACTTTTGTTCGATTTCCACCTGCAGCCGTAAAAGCTTGTGCAAGAGTCATGGCACCTTGATCTTTTATAGGGTTTTTAGCATAATTGTAACCAAGTCTAACTGCCCAACCATCAGTTGTATATGCATAACCTACAGCTATAACATTTTGATCTTTCCAACCAAAATCTTTATAACCTTTTGCCGAAGACCATTTTATCTGTTTCCAGTCAAGTGCTACTGTATTTCCTCCAAACTTGTAACTTGCACCTACACCATACTCTGCAGGAGTTGAAAGCTTGTCACCCATAGCCTGAGGAAAAACACCAAAACTAACAAATGGAGCAGTAGCACTGCTTAACTGACCTTTGTAATTCATATCTATTTGAGATTTATATACGGCACCTACCGTAAGTCCTTTCATCTCATAAGAAAGACCTATAGTCCATCCAAGTTGTAAATCTTGAGCAACACCTGCACCGGTTGTTCCGTTTGATGCATTTGTATCCGCATCATAGTTTATATCCAAAGCACCGTATTGCAGTATAGGGGCTATAGCTACACTAAAACCGTTTGTAGTATAAGCCAACGGAACACCAAACTGCATTATCTGCAAGTTAGTAACCATTTTCATATTTCCATTTTGATATCCAGAATCTCTATAATCAACACCCATACCTGCTGTTCCCCAGATACCTATACCCCAGTAGAAATTGTCTGTAACCTTGTTTGCTATAGATACTTCAGGTATAACATTCTTATCTGCTTTGCTTGTTCCAGAACCATT
Source organism: Helicobacteraceae bacterium (assembly GCA_015488075.1). Classification (GTDB taxonomy): domain Bacteria; phylum Campylobacterota; class Campylobacteria; order Campylobacterales; family Sulfurimonadaceae; genus S012-15. Next base: position 5,269 of record WFOM01000101.1, read on the forward strand.
TAAACTGTTTGACTGTTTCACATTTGGCATAAAAAGTGTTCCGCCAAAACTTACTTCATGATCTTTTTTTATAGTAGTTATAAGTGCAGGGTTAGCTAATGCAGACTCGGCTCCATGGCTAACACCTATGGCAGTTCCAGCCATACCTCTACTTTTTGCACCCAAACCTATAAGTGTTGATCCGTTTGTGGCAAATGCCGAAGTCGAACCCAAAACCATAGCAGCAGCTATAGCCAATTTAACAGACTTTCTCATTGTCATCCTTTTTTTAAAATTTAGTTTAAACATCCAAACACTGCAAGCTTTTAAGGTTTGAATGTTTTTGCTGACACCATTATAAGCAAAAAATTTTGAAAATTAAATATAATTACTAATTTTTTTTTATAAAGTGTAGTTATATTTATCACTTTTTTATATCAATAAGTGCTATTTTGATAAGTATAGATTATCAAAATATACATTTTTAATAATCTTATATTATATTATAGTATAAAGCTATTAGATTTTAATATATATCCAAATAAAACATAAAGTGAGTAGAAATGTAACAAAAATATCACAACTATAAAACTTTTTTTGATTTTTGCCGTTTATTTAACAAAAAGCAAAAAAAGATACAATTTCATTCATGTTCTGGGTTATATCGTTTTTTTATTTTTTTTATTTTTCCATAATAGGTTTGCATATCATCTTTATACCTAAGCTTTTAAGCACTTTAAGCTACAGCAGTGTGGAGATAGGGTATATATACGGTGCGGCACCTCTTGTCAGATTTTTGGTGCCTCTTTTTTTTATAAAAGGCTTCAGGCTAAATGACACCACATTTTATACCGCACTGGTTATACTTGGTCTGAGTATTATAGGGATATATAAATATATAGATAGTTTTTACCCTCTTTTGTTTTCAAACATACTCTTTGGCACAGGGCTTAGTCTACTTTTGCCGTATGTTGAGCTTATCTCGCTTGATACTATAGGAAAAGAAAAGTATGGCAGGTCAAGACTTTTTGGCTCTTTTGGTTTTATGCTTGTGGCTTTGGTGCTTGTTAAGTTTTTAAACCCTCAAAAAGACATACTTCTTTTACTTCTTTTTAGCACTTTTATGACGATTGTGTTTGGGTATATAACAGTCAAACTCTCCAAAACCTCACATCTTACAAAAAAGATAAAAACAGAAAACAAAAACATTTTTAAAGATATATCCCTTTGGATGGGGTTTGTTTTTTTGCAGATGAGTTTCGGCTCTTTTTACAACTTCTTTACCATATATGAAACAGACAGAGGAATCTCCTTGGAGATGACGGTATATCTGTGGAGTTTTGGTGTGGCTGTTGAGATAGTTATGCTCTTTTTTCAGGGAAGACTGCTTCAAAAAAATCTTTTGAGTATTATGCAGCTTTGTGTGGGCTTAACAGTTCTTAGATGGCTGTTGGTGTTTTTGTTTTCAACAAATGTTTATGTTTTGTTTTTATCTCAAAGCCTTCATGCTTTTAGTTTTGCACTTTTTCACAGTGCAAGCATAAGCTATCTGTTTCACAGATATTCAAACAAACCTCTTGCCCAACAGCTTTTTTCGGGACTCAGTTACGGGCTTGGAGGACTTGTAGGCTCTGTTGTAGCAGGATACATTTACCATCTCTATCCTGATTATCTTTTTTTGAGTTCAGCTTTTTTTGCTTTTGTGGCATTTGTGTTTATAGTAAGATTTAAAACTCAAATATAATGGCACTTTCCTGATAGAAGTTGTTTTTGTTTACTTTGTATGCGGGTTTTGAGTCATACTCGTATCTTAAGATAAGAGAGTAAAAAAGCTGTTTGTATATAAGCACTTTCAGATTAAAACCGCTGTAGGATATGAAGT
>WFOM01000102.1 GCA_015488075.1 Helicobacteraceae bacterium
AAACCGGGAGGTATTTTGTAGTCCGGTTTGTTGGGTTTGCCCATCCTTCCTATGGTTACTACTACATATTTGGCTTTTATGCTTCCGCCGTTAAAGAAAACTTCAAATATATCATCTTTTTTTTCTATTTTAGAGACTTCAGTTTTTGTTTTAAGTTTTAGTGAATGTTTTTGTAAAATATCATCAAAATAGTCAAGTGTGGACTCTTTGGTTCCGTCCATAAAATATATTCTTCCGTCAAGTTCAACTTTTTGACCCTTCCAGTCTTTGTCCACTCTTTTGTTGTCTTTGTAGTATTTTCTTATGGTGGAGTTTGTATTTTCATCCTTTTCAAGAAGAATAATGTCTCTTATACCTTCTATATAACTCTCAACCGCAGTGGCAATCCCTGCAGGTCCTGCTCCTATGATAGCTAGATTATATATATGTTGTTTCATATCAAGCCTTTGTTAGTGTTATCGTTATTTTACAACTTTTTGTGGAAATTTCGTTAGAAATTTTTGAACTTTTGGCTGGATTACCATCTGACAGTAACCCTGATAAGGATTTAAGTCATAATAGTTCTGGTGATACTCTTCGGCTTTGTAGAAAGTCTGTTTTGGTACCACTTCTGTTACGATTTTGTTTTGGTAGTTTTGTTGGGCTTTTTGTATGGCGTTTTCTATCGCTTTTTTTTCATCTTCGTTTTCATAAAAAACTATGCTTCTGTATTGTGTTCCGACATCTGCACCCTGTCTGTTTGGTGTTGTAGGGTCGTGAACTGCAAAAAATATATCCAAAATCTCATCCAAAGTGATTACCTCATCATCATAAACAACTCTGACAACTTCGGCATGGCCTGTCGCACCTGAGCAAACCTGTTCATATGTAGGATTTTCTCTGTTTCCTCCGCTGTATCCGCTTACGGCTTCTTTTACACCGTTTACTCTTCTAAATACCGCTTCTATACACCAAAAACATCCGCCACCAAGTATGATCTCTCTTGTCATGGGGTTTCCTTGAAAATAAAAAATAATAAATATATGTAGATTGTATATAAAAAAGTTTAAAGAAGTCTAAAAAACAAAACTAAGCATAAACATCAAGTTTGTTAGTATTTAGTGTTGGCTTTACATCTTGTTTACTTGTTGTTAGGAATGTCTGTGCATTTTTTTGTGTCTGGTTTGTTGAGTCTATATTTTGTTCTGTTTGTTTTGTCTGTTTTTGAGTGACATCTTCCCTGCCTATTTGAAAAGGGGAGGGATAAGGAGATGTGTAAACATACATTTTTACACTCATAACAACCTCCTTGAAAAGCAACTTCCTATAAAAGTATTATAAAACTTTTTTAGAAAAAAATCAAATCACTTTATATACTGTTTTACTCTCGGATTGAGTTTGACAGCCAGATCAACAGCCTCTTTTGACGGATTTTTTATACTGCAGATGGCATATGGGTTTTTTCTGACCGCAGCCAGTTGAACTTTTATCGACGGTTGATAAATATATTTGATAATTTGCGGTGCTTTTGTAACCGCTTTTATCTGCATATCTTCGTCAAATTTGCTTATCTTTTTTGCCAAAACAAGATCAAAACCGTTATACCCTATAAGTTTGTCTATAGATAGTTGCTGAATCTCTTTTGGCGGATGCTCTATATACTGAAGTGCTTTTGGGTTTTTCTCCATAGCCGCTTTTTGGACCGGCAGTGAAGGGTTTATGATGTATTGTATCATCCACCAATCTTTTTTTACCAGTTCTATCTGTTTATCTTGGCTTAGCGATGAGTATTTTTTCTGTTGCAGGGCATATTTTTCTTTGTATGAAAGCTCTTTTTGTTTCTCTGCTCCACCGCATCCGTTTAAAAAGAGTATAGCAGCCAAAAGTATAAATATATTTTTCATGTATATTCTCCTATATATGCCAAAGATAGTGCTCTTCATCCATCCAGCCGTCAACTTCGTCTATGATTTGTTCGCTAAAGGGATCTATGATAAATGTTACCGGAGTAAACGGCCTTTTTAGCTGTGCCGGAATTTTGTCACCGTCTTTGTCGTTTAACATAAGTTTTACATATTTTCTGTTTATGTATTCTCGGACATAGTCTTTTGTCAAAATCTTATCTATGAGTTTGTGGCAAAAGGGACAGCCTTCTCCAACCAAAACTATAAAAAGGCTTTTGTTCTCTTTTTTTGCTTTTGCCAGAGCAGTTTTGTAGTCCGTCTCATAATGCATATACTCTGCAAATGCATCATAGCTGCTCCAAAACTGTCCAAAAAGAGTAATACTTAGCGATATAAGGATTATTAACTTTTTCATAATTTTCCCTTATCCTGAATTTCGATATAATATAATAACAAAATTAATGTGTAAAGTTTGTGTAATCATGTGTGCAATTTTTGGAATTTTAGGAAGATATGACAGAAAAACGGCAGATTTTGCTTTTGGCAGACTCTCCCACAGGGGTCCGGATGCAAGTGGAGTTGTTGCAAAAAGAGACTTTTATTTTGCCCACCACCGTCTTTCTATCCAAGATACCCATCACAGAGCAAACCAGCCTTATGCATATGAAGATATTCTTATAAGTTTTAACGGTGAGATATACAATTTTGGTGAACTGAAAAACAGGCTTGATTTTGATTTTAAAACAAACTCCGATGTGGAAGTTATACTGGCACTGTATCTAAAATACAAAAAAGATTTTGTCAGGTATCTAAGAGGGATGTTTGCCATAGCTATTTATCACAACAACACACTTTTACTCTACAGAGACAGATTTGGTAAAAAACCTATTTACTATCTCCAAACAAAAAACAGTTTTGTATTTGCAAGTGAGATAAAAGCACTTCTTCCTTTTTTAAAACAAACAAAACTAAACAACGATGCTTTTTTATCTTACCTCTCTTTTTTAGCTCCGACTGAAGATTTGACTTTTTTTGACGGTATCAAAAAGCTTCCTCCATCTTCGTATCTTGAATATGAAGATAACAAAACAGAAGTAAAAAGTTATTATAATCTTTTAGATGTCAATTTAAATCAAATCACGGATAAAAAAACAGCACTAAAAGATACAGAAGAATTGTTTATAGAGTCTATAAAACTCAGACTTCAAAGCGATGTTAAAACAGCTTCACTTTTAAGCGGCGGTGTCGACAGTGCCGCTATAAACTACTTTGCAAAAAAGTTGGGATATACACTGCCGACTTATACTGTCGGTTACAAAGAGTTTGGCAAATATGATGAATCCGCCTGGGCAAAAGAGAGTGCGGATGAGCTTGGAATTGAAAACAAAACCGTAATTATAGACCAAAACAGATTTATAGACAACCTGGATGATGTTTTGGACACTCTTGACGAGCCGTTAAACGACCCTGCATCCATACCGCTTTATATACTGTTTAACGAGATAAAAAAAGACGGCTTTAAAGTAGTTTTGAGCGGAGAGGGAAGTGATGAGATATTTTTGGGTTACAGACAGTATTTTGAGTATATGCAGATAGAAAAAGCAAAAGATATCTATCATAAAAACTGGTTGAGAAAATATTTCAGAAGCAACTTCAGTATGAACAGAGAGTGGGAATGGTATAAAAGAGCTTTTGAAGATGAAGTTGTATTTAGAACAAGCGGTGAGAAGTTTAGCGATATGCAGTTAAATATACTTTTAAGACAGAACATAAGAGACGGACATAATTTGAAATATATAGAAAAATATAGAAAATTATTTGAAAAATCAAATACAAATGATGAAACTATTTGGTTTTCTTTTGTGGATTTACATCATTTTTTGGCTGAACATTTTTTAATGAAGCTGGACAAAACATCCATGGCACACTCAATTGAAGCTAGAACTCCATTTTTGGACCATTTTTTGGTAGAGAAGGTTTTTTCACTAAAACCTGAACTAAGATACCAAAACGGCAGAAAATCTCTTCTAAAAGAGATTATGAAAAATAAACTTTCAGATAGCATACTAAACAGAAAGAAAAAAGGTTTTTCAAACCC
>WFOM01000103.1 GCA_015488075.1 Helicobacteraceae bacterium
GATGTTTTGCAGCATGGTTATAAATGCACAAAAGTGGATAACACCTGTGGATATAACTGGAAATGTTCCAGAATCTGTCAAAAAAGCAAGCTTGGTTATAGATGATATTACACAAAAAATAACTTCATGTCTTAAAAATTCAAACAACAGAAACCAGTGTATATGTGCTACAAAAAGCGACCACATGAAATTAAAACAGCTTTACAACGAAATAACATCAAAACATCCAAAATGGAAGGATACATCCGTAAAATACCAAGAGGGTGATACACAGCATATGGTTTCATTGATAGGTATAAAACTGCAGTTAAACCAGTTTGAGAAAATGTGCAAATAACTTTAATCTAAAATCTTGTCCAAATCGTAGTCAAACCTTTTTTTTACAAATCCTTTCAAATGTGGTATAACACAGTTTGAGCAGTCCTGATGCACTGCATCATCAGTCTCAAACTTTTTTGAGTTTTTTGCATCTATGCTGCAGTAACTGTAAAGAGTTTTAGTGCCTACTTTTTTTATACCGTTGTCGTTAAAGACAAAATACGGACATCCGCACAGATAACAGTTGAGTTTTTTTATATCATGACACTTTTTGTTTTGGGCATAAAGCAGGCAGAAATCTTTTTCTTTCTCTTTCATATTGTCAAAATCAAAATACTCTATAATCTCATCTTGACTAAGTCCCTCTTTTTTGAGTCTGTCAACAATTTTTCTGTGTTTTGATATATGTTTTTCCAACCACTCTTTGTAACTCATTTCCTAATCACTATATATATAAAAAACAAAGCACCCAAAAATGCTGTAATGATTCCCGTTGGAAACTCTGAAGAAAAAGACAACACTCTTGCCATATCATCACACAAAACCAAAAACATCCCGCCAAAAACAGCTGTTTTAAATACAAGCCTGTCTATACTCTGTTTATAGAGTTTTTTCAGTATATGCGGGACTATAAGTCCTACAAATCCTACAGGGCCTGTTATACTTACCAGATAACCAACTGCCAAAGATACAACAAAAAGCATAATGTAAATTGTTTTTTCAACTTCAACACCTTTTAGTTTTGCAAAACCATGCTCAACCGATATGATTGAAAGCTCATACCTGAACATAAAAACAATCAAAACAAGACAAACTGCCAAAAACATCAGATAATACAGCTTTTGATATCCTACTATACTCAAGCTTCCCATTGTAAATCTAACAAGCATATCGTTTGTAACACTGTCTCCCAAAAAAAACACCGTCATAAGAGTTGCACTGTAAAGAAACGAAAGAGCTATACCCACCAATAAAAGCGATGTTTTGTCTTTTATGAATCTTGATATATACAAAACCAAAAGAACACTCAATATACTTCCTGCAAACCCGAAAATGTTGATCATTGAAAAACCAAACAGAGTATATACAATTCCAAGCTTTATCGCCAAACCGACACCAAGTGTAGCAGCACTTGATATGCCGAGTGTATAAGGTGTTAAAAGCTCATTGTTAAAAACAGTTTGAAAAACAAGCCCAGAAAGTGCCAAAACAGCTCCTGCAAAAAAAGCAAACAGCACTCTTACAACTCTTACATCAAAAAAAACTTTGTAAGCAACTGAAGAAGTGTCAAAAATATGACTTATATCTACATTCACTATCCCAATAAACGGCGAATATACAAAAACAACCGACAAAAAAAGCCACAAAACCTTAGCTTTCATAAACCAAACCCAGATTTTTAAATTTTACACCATAAATTTCAGACAAAAAACTGTCGTTGAAAAACTCTTCTTTACCAAACATATCTATTTTTTTGTCATGAACAAACAAAACATCTTCATCAAAATATTTTGCAAAAGTTATATCATGAGTTATCAGAATTACAAGTGAATTTTCTTTTAGTTTTTTTATAATTTTTGACACTTTTATATGATTGTTCGGGTCAAGATTTGCCGTTGGCTCATCAAAGATTATTATTTTAGGACTCAAAACCATGCTTGATGCTACCAAAACAAGTGCCTCTTC
>WFOM01000104.1 GCA_015488075.1 Helicobacteraceae bacterium
ATTCTTTATATAAAACAGGTGCAACAGGCAACTGCTTGAAGCTAAAAAGCTTTAAGAGGAAAGTCCGAGCTGCCATAAGAGAGTGTTCCATCTAACTGATGGCTGGGGTAACCCAAGGGAAAGTGCAACAGAAACGAGACTTCCCGATTTAATCGGGTAAAGGTGAAACGGCGGTGTAAGAGACCACCAGCTCTTATAGCAATATAAGAGGCTTGTAAACCCAACACGGCAGCAAGAAACACATGGTAAAACTCTTATATTTTAGTGTTTCGCTAAAAGCTTTATTGTGAAATAAAGCCACAGATTAATAGTTGCCAAATACAGAACTCGGCTTATAGTTGCACCTGTTGCTTATATTTTGGTTTATTTAAGGTAATTATTGGATATAACTGCAAACGATTATAAGAAGTTTTTACAGTGTCAAAAGCTTTTTTGGCTAAATAAAATCAATCAAAAAAAAGAAAAAAAAGAATTTTCAAAACAAAAACAATATTTTAAAAAGTATGTAAAAGATACTTTCAGACAAAGAAACTGCTTCCAGATAGATACTTCAGATATTAAAAAAGCCTGTTTTATGACAGCAGAACTTATAAACAGTGACACGGAGATCATTTTTGATGCTACTTTTTGTTTTGACGGATTTTATGCGATGGTTGATGTATTTGATATTAAAAATAAAATTATATACAAAATAAAACCATCTTCATACCCAAAACAAGGATATATTGAGACTTTTAGATATTCATACTATATAATATCAAAATTTATAGATATAGAAAAATGCAATTTTATACATTTGAACAAAAAATACACAAGAGCAGGGGAATTAAATAGGGATGAATTTTTGGTGATTTCTGATGTAACAAAACAGGTAAAATACAAAAATGAAGTTCTCAGTGAAAAACTGTCGGTAATGAAACAGACTCTAAATAGTCAAAAAGCTCCAAATGTTTCCATAGGAAAACATTGCAATGAGCCTTATGAATGTGAATATAAAAGTATATGTTGGGAACATATACCAAAAGATTCTATTTTTGATATAACCTATACCATGGGAAAACACTGGGAATTATACGAACAGGGAATATATAAGATAGATGAGATTCCCGATGATTTTAATTTAAGTAAAAAAGCAAAAGAGCAGATAGAGCTTCATAAAGCAAATAGTATAAAAATAGATAAAGAAAATATACAAAAGTTTATAAAAAAGTTAGTTTTTCCTATAAATTTTTTAGATTTTGAGACATTTTCAAGTATCATGCCAAGATTTGACAATCAAAAACCGTTTGAGCAGATACCTTTCCAATACTCCTTGCATATACTATATGAAGACGGACGGCTTGAGCATAAAGAGTTTTTGGCCGATGAGAATGATGACCCAAGAGAAGATGTAGCCAAAAATTTGCTTCAAGATATTACAAAAGAGGGGAGTATAGTTGCTTTTAACAAATCTTTTGAAATATCTATGATAAAAAAACTAGCAAGGCAAACATCATACAAAGATGAACTTTTAGAACTTGTTAAAAGGTTTGAGGATATAGCCCATCCGTTTCAAAGCAGATACTATTATGACCCAAAATTTAATGGAAGATACTCTTTAAAGGTGCTACTTCCCGTTTTGTTTCCAGAAAACAGTGAGCTTCATTATGAAAACCTCTCACTTGTAAAGCATGGAGGTGATGCGGCAGAGATATACGGAAGTCTTTATATGGAAGATGATGAAAAATTCAAACAGGATGTAAAAGAAGCTCTTTTGAAGTATTGTCATCTGGATACACTTGCAATGGTTATGATATATAAAAAGTTAAAAGAAGTTACTGTATAATATTTTGGATTGAAAGGTGGAAAAGATTATGAAATATTTGATAAATTTTGTGTCAATATTGTTGTTTACAGCATGTTCTACAACAAATGTATTTGTCAAAGATGATACCATAGATGTGGTGGTAGACAAGCAGACTGTAATAAGTGCAAAAGGAAAGCTTTTATACAAAGACGGTATCAATCTTCAAAAACTCTATATAGACAGATATGTATACGGTTTTAATAATGTTGTTGTATATGAAGATGCAAAAGCCCAGATAAATTATATGTTTGATTTTTCTGTAGATAAAATAATATCTATAGTTTTTGAAAATTTTTATATCAGACAAATTGAACAAAAAGGTAATTTTTTCTTTTTTGAACTTACAGACA
>WFOM01000105.1 GCA_015488075.1 Helicobacteraceae bacterium
GATTATAAGTTCAACTATTCTTACCTTATTAATCCTTCCATCAACTTACTACTTATTTTTTAAAGATAAGAGCTAACGCTCTTATCAAACTAAATTTTTGATTTGATGTATTGTTCCATTTCAGAAACTATCTCTTCTATGGTTCTCTCACCGTTTATAACTTTATGGATACCTTTATCTTTGTAAAATTTTTGTATATCTGTCAAAGGCTCAAGATAAACTTTCATCCTGTTGTTAAACACTTCATTGTTGTCGTCAGCACCTCTTGCACGACCAAGAACTCTGTCTCTTGCAACATCTTCGCTGACTTCCACTTCTATAACATTTATAAGCTCTACATCATCACTGTTTTTAAGATATTTGTCAAGCTCAACCATCTGTTCTACACTTCTTGGATAGCCGTCTATTATAACCACATCAGTTGGAGCTTTTTTTATAGCAGTTGTTATAGTATCTATAACTATATCAATTGGCACTAGATTACCTTTAGATATATAGCTCTCTATAGTTTTTCCAAGCTCACTTCCGCTTGCAACTTCAGCTCTAAACATATCACCTGTTGAATAGTGTGTTATGTTGTCGTTGTTTTTTGCTATAAGCTCCGCATCTGTTGTTTTTCCACTTCCCGGAGCTCCTATGATTAAAAAAAGTTTTTTCATTTTCAGTCCTTATTTATTCATCTCTCTTAGTCTTATATTTAACTCTCTTAACTGCTCTAATGCAACCTCACTTGGAGCTTCAGTTAAAAGACATGATGCTTTTTGTGTTTTAGGGAACGCTATAACATCTCTTATGCTGTCTTTTTTGGTTAGAAGCATTATAAGTCTATCAAACCCTATAGCAAAACCACCATGTGGCGGTGCACCAAATTTAAGTGCATCAAGCAAGAAACCAAACTTCTCTTTTGCTTCTTCATCAGATATACCAAGTAGTTTAAATACTCTCTCTTGTATCTCCTCTTTGTGGATACGGATAGACCCGCCACCAAGTTCAACTCCGTTTAAGACTATATCGTAAGCTACAGATTCTATCTCTTCTACATCATCCACATCCAAATTTTTTGGCATGGTAAACGGATGGTGCAGTGCTTTTACTTTGCCATCTTCAACCTCAAACATTGGAAAATCAACAACCCAAACAAATTCAAACCTGTCTTTGTCTATAAGGTTCATCTTTTCATGTTCTGCTAAAAAGATTCTAAACCTTCCCATATAATCAAGCACTAACTTTTTCTCACCTGCACCGAAGAAAACTACATCACCAACTTTAAGCTCTGTTCTGTCGATGATAGCCTGAAGCTCTTCCTCTTCAAAAAATTTTGTAAGCGGTCCTTTTAGGCCATCCTCTTTCATCTGAAAATACCCAAGCCCCGCAGCACCAAACTTTCTTACATAATCCTCAAAACCTTTCATCTCTCTTTTTGAGAAGATGTTATCACCCTCTGGAACTTTTAGAGCTTTTATCCTGTTTTTCTTTGGATCTTTTGCTATGTTTGAGAAGATCTCATTTTTACATTTGGCAAATATATCTATAACATCAACCATACCAAGGTCATATCTTAAATCCGGTTTATCGCTACCATATCTCTCCATAGCCTCTTTATAGCTTATCCTGTTAAAAGGTGTTTGTATCTCAAAACCTGCTGCACTAAACATATCTTTTAAAAGTTTCTCGGCAACCGTTATAACATCCTCTTGATCGCAAAAACTCATCTCAACATCTATCTGAGTAAACTCAGGTTGTCTGTCTGCTCTTAGATCTTCATCCCTAAAACATTTTGCTATCTGGAAGTATCTATCAAACCCTGCAACCATTAAAAGTTGTTTAAAAAGTTGAGGAGATTGTGGAAGTGCATAAAACTCTCCCGGATGCACCCTTGATGGCACTAGGTAATCCCTTGCACCTTCAGGTGTAGACTTAGTTAGTATCGGTGTCTCAACATCTAAAAATCCCATCTCATCTAAAGAGTTTCTAGCAGCTATTGCTACTTTTGATCTAAGTTTAAAGACATTAAATGCCTCTTCATCTCTTAAGTCTAGGTATCTGTATTTTAATTTTATCTCTTCATTTACATTTTTGTCACCAAGCACAAACGGAAGTGGTGCAGATCTGTTTTCTATGATAAGCTCATCTACTATAATCTCTATAGCCCCTGTTTTTAACTTGGGATTTTCTAACCCTTCACCTCTTGCTCTTACTTTACCTTTAGCAACTAAAACATACTCATCTCTAACATCGTTTGCTACTTTGTGAGCCTCTTTTGAATCTGCCGGATCACAAACAAGTTGCAAAAGACCTGTTTTGTCTCTTAAGTCTATAAATATTATCCCACCATGGTCACGATAACTGTTAGCCCATCCAACTACCGTTACCTCTTTTCCTATATCATCTTTGCCAAGCTCTGTGCAGTAATGAGTTCTCAACTTAACCATCCTGTAAAAAATTTTTGCGATTATATCTAATTTTGTATAATAGTGATAAGGATTTATATAAGGAATAAATTATCAATGAAAAAAATAGATATAAAAAAAGTAGGTATCGTCCTTCGTCCATCAACACCACAGCTTAAAGATAGCTTCTATCTTTTAAAAGATATATTTGAGAAAAACCATATAGAGGTTTATATAGATAGTTTAAGCGGCGCTATGATAGATGTTATGGGTATGGAGTTTGATGCACTTTGTCAAAACTGCGATATACTGGTAACTCTAGGGGGTGATGGCACTCTTATATCTACCGTTAGAAGGAGCTTTAAGTTTGATATACCGGTTCTTGGGATATATGCAGGAAGGCTTGGTTTTTTAGCAGATATCGGTTTAAGTGAAATAGAAGATTTTATACATAAACTAAAAAAAGGTGATTATCGTATAGATGAAAGAGCAATACTAAAAGCAAAAATCATAGAAGATAACAAAGAGATAAAGATGTATGCATTTAACGATATAGTATTTACAAGAGAGTCTATATCTAACATGATACATATCAAAACATATGTTGACGGCAGATCTTTTAACACATACTACGGTGACGGTGTTATAGTCTCAACACCAACAGGCTCAACCGCATATAACCTGAGTGCCGGAGGACCTATAATCTTTCCACTTTCAAATGTTTTTGCTCTAACACCTATCTCACCACACTCTCTTACCCAAAGACCTGCCATAATGCCAGGTGAATACCCTATAGAGATGAAAACAACCGACAAAAAAGGGCTTATCATAATAGATGGGCAAGATATATATGAACTTAAGCAAAACCAAAGCATCCACATCCAACTAGCGGTAAAAAAAGCAAAACTTATACATAGACTAGAGTTTAACTACTTTGAAGTTTTAAAACAAAAACTTGGATGGGGGGAGTAGTGGATATACCGTATGCACCTTGGAGAAGCAGTTATTTTGAAGAAAAAGAGAAGATAGAGGGCTGTGTGTTTTGCTATATATCAGACAAAAAAGAGTTAGATACTAAACACCATGTTC
>WFOM01000106.1 GCA_015488075.1 Helicobacteraceae bacterium
GGAAATTTCGAATATATTTCACTTGTAGATATGAACGGAAATCTTATATATAAAAAAAGTATGGAGAAAAAAGAGAAACATTTTCCAAAATGGTTTAAAGAGATTATAAACATCGAATCCGGCACGGCAACAGCGAATGTTTCATCCGGATGGCAACCTGTAGGTATACTGAAGATAAAAAGCGATGAAAATTTTGCATATAATGAACTTTATAAGGTGTTTAAAAAGCTTGTTTTTTTATTTGTAATCATATTTTTTATTTCTCTTACAGTTTCGTTTTTATTGTTAAAAGCTATACTACAACCGCTTAAAAATATACAAAAACAAGCTTTAGCAATAACTAAAAACGAGTATATAGTTCAAAAAAGTCTGCCTAAAACAACAGAACTAAAAGATGTTGTTTTAGCTATAAACAAAATGGTTTTAAAGATAAAAAATATGCTTGAAAAGGCAAACAAAGAGCTAAAGGAGTTAAAAGAAAAAGAGTATATAGACTACACAACAAATCTAAACAACAGAAAATTTTTTATAAACAAGTTAAACGAGTATCTGAATGTAGAGTCTGCATTTAGGAACGGATACGCTTTTGTCGTAGCTTTTAAGGGAGCCGAAATTGCCAATAAAAAGATAGGTTATAAAAAAGTTGATGAGTTATTTGTATATATAGCGGATAAAATGATGGAGATACAAAACAGATACAAATATGGTGTATCTGCAAGATTAAATCCTACAGAGTTTATAGTGCTTGTGCCAAATATATCAAAAGATGAGATTGCGGTTATAGCAAAAAAAGTATTTGATGATATAAGTTTTAAAGTAAAAAATGAATTAGATAATGAGGAAGTATTTGTATGCGGAAGTTTAGTAGAATTTTCAAACAAACAAAATATATCTGAGTTTTTAAGCAATATAGACAATGCCATATCAAAAGCCCAACTGCAGACTTTATGCTTTTATATTGAAGAACTAAAAGAAGACAAAGAGATCGTGTCCAAAGATAAATGGAGAAAGATACTTGCAAATGGCATTGAAAATGATAAATTCTTACTAAAAACATACCCTGTGATAAATTCCAAAGAGAAGAGTGTTTTGCATTATACCTTAACAAGTATGTTAGAGTTTGAAGACAAAAGATACAGCTATGGCGAATTTATAGTGGCCGCTTCTCAGGTTGCTCTTTTGGATGAGGTTTATAAAAAAGTTTTGGAAATTTTATTTATCGGGTATAATGAAGCATTTGTTTCAAAAAAAATCTCCGTAAGACTCCCTTATGAATTTTTAACAAAAGAGGATACTTTGGGATTTTTGGATGAAATGCTTAAAAAACATTCTCAGTCATTAAAGTTTGATTTGATTGTAGAGATATCTGACAAATTTGTTTTTAAAGACTATAAAACCGCTTTGGTATTTAAAGAGATGTTTGAGAAATATAATGTAGCTTTGGGAATTTATGAATTTATAGGTGAAGGAAGCGATTTTGAATATTTAAAAGAAGTAGCTCCCGTATATATAAAAAGCTATAAACAATTTTTTACGACACTGGAAAAAAACAGTTTGAATGTTGTCAAAACCATATGTAATTCACTTGATATAGATTTGATTGCTATGGGGGTAAATGATAGCGAAAGTTTAAAAGAGTTGCAAGGTTTGGGCATCTTTAAAATTCAAGGCAAGATTGCCGATGAAATGTTGCCTTGATTTTTACCCTTTGGCTTCTTCAAGCCACAGAGAAAAAAGTTTGTATGATAGTGCAAATATAACCGCTCCAAGAAAAAGTCCAAGCATACCCATCAAGATCATACCGCCTATGGCACCTATTATAATAACAAGCATAGGTATATCGACACCTCTTGCCATCAAAACAGGTTTTAACACCCCATCAATTCCTCCGACTATTAGCATATAAACCGCAAACACTATCTCTGCTATACCGCTATCTATACTGAAAGCATAAGCTATAACAGGACCTATGACTATCAAAGTCGGTAGTTGTATGATGGTCAGTATCATGATAAAAACAGACCAAAGAGGTGCCAAAGGGATACCCATCAAAAGCATACCGACAAGTGCAAGCATAGCCTGAATTATGGCAACGCCTACAACTCCGTTTGCTACACTTCTGACGGTCAAAACAGACAAATCTCCCCACTCCTTTCCCTTGTCACCGAGAAGACGTTCCATCAAGCGGTAGTAAAATTTCGAAGCATTTTCTTTTGAGATCAGTAAAAAAGCAGCTACTATCAGTGATGCCACACTTGTTGCAACAAGGCTGAGTATATTTTTTACAATTTTTGCCGCTTTTTCCAGCACTGTTTTTATCTCGTTTGAATATTTTTTGAGTGTCTCTTCGAAATTGTTGTATCCGTTTTCCCACAGTTCATATGTTTTTTCGCCTATAACAGGCCACTCTTTTACATTTTGTGTCGGTTTTGGAATGATGTTTTTTTGCTCTTTTACAGCAGTTATAATCTTGCTTGAGCTTCCTATAATCTGGTCTGATAGCATCCATGTAGGGACTATCAGTGCAACAGAAGACAAAACGGCAAAAGCTATTATAACCTTTTTTCTGCTACCTATAATTTTTTCAAGTTTGTCTATAACCGGTGAGAAGGCAACGGCCAACACTATAGCCCATAAAATGATTCCCAAAAAAGGCTTTGTTATCAAAAACGATATATAAAACAGCAAAAACAAAAGTCCCAGTTTTAAGGCTATCTCTACGGCGACACTTACAAGCTCTTCTCTTTTTTCTAAATCCATTCGTTTTTCCTATACATTGTAGTAAGTTGCCTGTGGATGATGCACCACAAGCGCCACGGTTGACTGTTCAGGATGTATCTGGAATGTTTCACTTAATGTTATGCCAAATTCTTCAGGTTTTAACAAATCAAACAGTGGTTTGTTTAGTTCCAAATCCGGACAAGCAGGATAACCAAAAGAGTATCTTGCCCCCTGGTATCTGTTCATCCTGACATCACTTAGTGTTGCACCTTCGTCATCTTTAAGTATATCCAAATCGATTCTTATTTGTTTATGAACCATCTCAGCCAAAGCTTCAGCCAACTCAACTCCAAGACCGTGAATCTGGTAGTATCTGTTATACTCACCTTTTTCATAAAAAATTTTCTCATACTCACTTATCTTGCTTCCGGCACTTACACAGGTAAATGCTACTACATCGTGTCGGTCGCTTCTGAAAAAATCACTCAAAGCTCTGTGAGGTTTTTTTCTTTGCCTTGGGAAGTTAAACTCTTTTATCGCACGACCTATGACATTTTCAAGAGGTTCTTTGTTTATATCGTTTTCGTCTCTCCACCCTTCACTCTCATCAAACACTAGCAGTGTGGTATCATCACCTCTTGCAGGGTAGTATCCGTATATAACCGTAGGTTCAAAAAGGTTTTCATTTAAAAATATATCTTTTAGCTCATGATAAACAGGCCATACTTTTGTGTCTATTAGCTCTTTGTATTTTTCTTTGTCCATCCCTTTTGAGCCAAAACCCCATCTTTGCTTAAAAAGCATTTTATGGTTTATCCACTCAAATGCCAACTCTTTTTGTTTGTCTGTCAGTTGCATTACTCTTCTACCCCAAAAAGGCGGAGTAGGGATTTTGTTGTCTCTTGATGGCATTTTTATCTGGCTTAGAGGCGGTATGACAACTTCCTCTTTTTTTTCTTCGTCTCCACCGCCCTCACCGTCATTTGGTCGTATCTTTATGTCGAAGTTTTTAGCCTCTATCCTGCTCATGGCAGTTACCCCGTCAAATGCATCACGACAGTAAAATATAGGTCCTTTGTAAATCGGTCTGCAAAAATCATCTACAAATCCTTTTGTAAGTGCCGCTCCACCTAACATGATTGGTATATCTATACCCTCATTAGTTAGATACTCTAAATTCTCTTTCATAACTTGAGTAGATTTTACTAAAAGTCCACTCATACCTATAGCATTTGCGTTATGCTCTTTATAGGCTTTAACAAAATCCTCTATCTCAACCTTTATACCGAGATTTATAACTTTATAACCGTTGTTTGTTAGTATGATATCAACAAGATTTTTACCGACATCATGAACATCACCTTTAACCGTTCCAAGTATAAGTGTTGTTTCGCTGGCTTTTTCAACTTTTGGCAGATAAGGGTTTAGATAATCAACCGTTGCTTTCATTGTCTCGGCACTTTGAAGCACAAAAGGGAGTTGCATCTCCCCTTTTCCAAAAAGCTCACCTATTACTTTCATACCGTCAATCAAAATTTCATTTACTATTTTCTCAGCAGGGATTTTGTGTCTTACCTCTTCAACAAGAGGTATCATCCTCTCTTTGTCACCATCCATTAAGAGTTTTTTTATTTTTTCTTCATCACTCAGTTTCTCATACTCTTCATCGGCTTGGTTTGAATCTATAGCCTCTTTGCTGGAGAAGTGGTTTATAAACTCAAAGAGTGCATTTTCACTTTTGTTAAAGATAAGGTTATCGCAAACCTCAATGTCTTCTTTTGGTATTTTGTTTATAGGGATTATGTGCTTTACATTTATGATAACACTGCTAAGCCCTGCTTCAATGCAGTGGTGAAGAAAAACCGAGTTTAGATACGGTCTTGCATTTTTGTCAAGTCCGAACGATATGTTGGAAAGCCCCAGAGTCGTTCCAACTTCAGGATGTCTTTTTGAAAACTCTCTTATGGCTTCAATGGTGTTTATACCTGCATCTTTATACTCATCATCACCGCTTCCAAGAGTAAATGTCAAAAGGTCAAACACCAAATCTTCAGGGTCAATTCCATGTTTTTTGGTGGCTAGTTCGTATATCCTTTCTGCCACTTCTATCTTTCTTTCGAAACTTTTAGCCATCCCTTCTTCATCTATTACAAGACAAACCAGACTTGCACCAAACCTTTTTGCAAGTTTACAAATCGCATCAAATTTTTCTATCCCGTCTTCAAGGTTTACTGAGTTGATGATAGGTTTTCCGCCTATTTGTTTAAGAGCAATCTCAAGTGCTTTTACCTGGGTAGAGTCTGGCATAAGAGGGATGGAAATTTTTTGGGCATAGCGGCTTATGACCTCTTTCATATCTTTGCTTTCGTCTCTTCCGGCAAATCCAACAGACACATCAAGCAGGTGTGCACCGTCTCTTACCTGAGCCTGAGCAACACTTAAAGTTCCTTCATAATCTTCAGCAAGTAGCAGTTCTCTAAAAGCTTTTGAACCTGTTGCATTGCTCCTTTCACCAATTAAAAGTGGTGGTGGAGTCTGTTTCAGATCAACTTTGCCAAAAAGTGATGCAAGAGCTTTGTTTTGTCTGCCGCTTGGAGGTTTTGGGGTGATGTTTTTGACTCTGTCAACCAAAGCTTTTATATGTTGAGGAGTAGTTCCGCAACACCCACCCAAAAAGCTTACTCCGTCAAACTCCAAAAAAGTTTCCTGTTTTGTTGCAAACTCGTCCGGTCCCATAGGGTAATATGTGTAGCCTCCTCTGTTTTGAGGAAGTCCAGCATTTGCATGCACACTTATAGGTTTATGCCACAATTCGCTTAGAGTTTTTAAATGCCTTTTTACCTGATCTGGACCTGTTCCGCAGTTAAAACCAAGTGAGAGTATATTAAACGGCTCCATTATGGTAGCTATAGTGGAAGCATCTGTTCCTATAAGCATTGTTCCGCTTAGCTCAATAGTAACTGATACCATCATAGGTATATCTTTAGCTCTTTCTTTTGAAGCATCCTCACATGCATGAAGGGCAGCTTTGATTTGAAGCGGATCCTGGCATGTCTCAAGCAAAAATATATCCACTCCGCCGTCAATGAGGCCCAATGCAGTCTCTTTGTATCCCTCATACATCTCATCATATTCTATATGCCCCAAAGATGGGAGCTTTGTCCCGGGACCGATTGAGCCAAGACAAAATCTCGGATGGTCTTTTGTAGAGAATTTTTCACACATATCTTTAACAAGTTTTGCCCCGGCTTTGCTTAGTTCATATGCTCTCTCGCCTATATCATACTCATCCAAAACCCATCTAAAACTACCAAAGGTGTTTGTAGTGATTAGATCTGCTCCTGCGGTGAGATAAGCAGAAAATATCTCTTTTAAGACTTCAGGGGCGGTTGCATTTAACAGTTCATTGCATCCCTCTTTGCCTTCCCATGCCTCTTTTGGGATTTTTTTCTCTTTTTGCTGGAGCTGTGTTCCCATAGCCCCGTCTATGATAATGGGTCGGGTTTTTATGGTATCTAAGATATATCTTTTTGTATCCATATATATTCTTTTTGTATTTTTTTAAAATTTTATCTAAAAATATATAAAATAAAAATGTGGTATAATGTGGATAGCCTAAATTTAGGAGGGATTTAAAAATGAAAATGTTCAGTATATTGTTGGTTTTTGTTGTCGGTTTTTCATTTATAGGATGTAAAGATAACAAAGATGCAAACTGCAGGCTTGATGTTCAAAAAGCTATAGACAAAGGTGATTTTAACACGGCTATAAGCAAGCTTCAAAATGAGTGTAAAACAGCTTACAGCCAAAGTGATTTAAATTATAATCTTGCAACTGCATATATGGGTGCGGCAGGATACAGTGTCAGTGATATTTTAAAAAATGCCATAAATGCACAAAACTCTTCTTCGTCATCTTTTGCGGCATTTTTAAAACAAACAAGCTCAAACAGTAAAGCTTATTCACTTGATTATTTGCAAAAAGCAAAAACTTATTATTTAAAGTCTCTAAACAAAAACGGAAGTTCAAATCTAGCAACTGTTTGTTCTAACAGAAGTTTGCAAAATATACCGAGAGTCAGCAACATATGTCTGTATGGAAGTGTGCTTTTGGTTTCCAAATTTGCTTCTAGTTTGTCGCTGCTTACCAAAAATATTGCAGGAAGTATCAGCAGTATAGAAAACAGTAACGGAGTTCAGCCGGACAGTATGAAAGCAAGTGTTGATGCACTAGCTTGGGCGGCAAATCAAACACTACCAAACGGCTCAACCATAACTCCGACTCTTGTAACCATTTCAGGAACAGCTTACAAACATTTAAAAGTTTTTCAAAACGGTAAAACATTTTACAGACTTGCAGATTCATCTGCACCAAGTCTGACTAGTTCAACAGTGCTTACTGAGGGATACTGCGATACAAACGGGAACAAATCAAACTGCAACGGCATAGAAAACAGTGACGGCTCTATAGATATCACAAATCCAAATGCTTCAAACTGTTATGCATGCCCTGTATTGGTTAACGGTTCACCTGCTACAACAAGTTCTGTTTTAGTAGATAACTTTAACGAAGCGGTAAATGCCGTAAGTGCCATAGCCGGAAACAGTAACTCAAGTGTCAAAAGCTCTATAAACAGTTTTAAAAGCAATATTGACACAAACGGTGACGGAAGTGTTTCTCTAACAGAGATAATAAACTATCTAAACAAATAGGGGTTGATTATGAAAAAGATAATACTAAGCGGTTTGATGTCTGTTTTGGCTTTTGGAGATGTTGCTATAGAGGGTTTTTTATATAAGGACCCAAGAGTTATGGGTATGGGTGGAGCAAATACCGCACTTGGAGGTTACTCAACGGCACTTTTTTACAACCCTGCGGGACTTATAAATATAAAAAAATCGCACGGGTTTGAGGTGGAGTTGCTGGGGCTTTCTGTTGCAGGCTCTAGAAATATACAAAATCTGATGAATGATATAAAAAATGCAAATAATGAAAATGATACTATAAATGCTGTTTCAAAATATGCAGGAGAAGGATTTAATGCAAACATATCCAACTACTCTTCCGTATCATATCATACACAAAGTGATAATGCTTTTTCTATAGGATTGCTTGAAAGTGCCGATATAAATATGCTTCCCCATCCTAATGACGGAAACAACGGTCTTATAGAAACACATTCAAGAGTTTATGCGGGTATAACTTTAGGATATGCAACAACACTAAATACCTCAGCAGGTAAATTTACCATAGGTGTAGACGGTAAATTTATAACGCAAAAATCTTATGATGTGGGACTTGGTGCCGGTGAGATAGCAAACAATAATAACAATCTCGGGGATTATATAAAAAACAATTACGAACAGACAAACAGCGGTTTCGGTGTAGATGTTGGTGTGTTATATGCTCTGCCGGTTCTTTCTTCATGGAATCCGACTATTGGTGCGAGTATTATGAACATAGGAACACTTGATTTTAAAGATGCCTACGGTTCACAACCGATGACTGTGAACTTGGGTTTTTCAATGACAAAAGAACTGCCTGTTTTTAACAGAATAAGAGTAGCTGTTGACTATGTTGATATATTAAATGCCCAGCAAACATTGGTAGGAGATGTCAGTGATGTTAACGGTCAATACAAATCATACAAATATATTGACAGTTCATTTGATATAAAAAAACATATAAGAGGCGGTGTAGCACTTGATCTTATAGATAACAGCATATTTATGGCAACTCTAAGCGGTGGATGGTATCAGGGTGCATATACACTGGGAGCGGATTTGCAACTTACTGTTCTAAAACTTCAGGCTGCAACCTACCAAGAAAGCCTTGGATCAACTTCGGGTGAAGGGAAGATAACAGACAGAAGATATGTCGTTATGCTTGGTATAGGATGGTAGTTACGCCATCACTTTGATATAAATTTCATTTAGCTTTTGAAGTTTTTCCTTGAATTTCAAAAGCTAAATTTTTGTAAAATAATGTAAAGTTTTGTGCAAAAACTATCGAACTTTGTATATTTTAACAAAAGATTATATAATTAACCTACAACATTTTTGCGGAGCCTATTTTGAGTGCACTTCCTGACAAACTAAACGATTTTTGGTTGTGGAAAGAGATAAGCCAGAAGTTAAATCTATCAAATCCCACTTACAAATACTGGAACACAACAAAACATATAAAACTCAATAACAAATATATTTTTCTGCAAAAAAACACCCTCCCTTTGAAATATGCTTTTGTAGAGGAAAATCTGACAGATTTGAGCGGTTTGCTGCCTGTTAGGTTTGCTGCTGACTCTTTGGGCATAAACGAACATATATTTACCTATGAAAAGATGAGTCTTTACAAAGCTTTTGAATTCAGATACATATGCGGCATAAAGTTTGTAAATTTAAAAAAATTTTTTATAGAAAACGGTATAGAGGCAGGCAAAGATTCTGTCATACATCTTGGAAAAATAAAAAATCTTGAGATAAATGAAAATTCAAGGTTTTACAATATTGACAATAACTACGGTATAGTGGTATATGGGTAGTTTTTTTATAGAATACAGAGATCCTGTATTTAGCATTATAGTTTTTCTCTCCATTGTTTTTGTCATATCGTTTATATCTTACTGGTGGGGCAGATACAGACAAAAAGACTCAAAAAAAAAGATAGAGAGTTTTCTAAAAAAGATTTCTGCAGAATCAAAAACACAAGAGATAAAAGAGCTGATGCAAAGCGGGGCTGTCAGTGAAAGTTCATGGATAATGGTGGCAGAGCTTTACAGGAAAAGCGGTGATTTTGAAAAAACCATAGAGATATACAACGAATTACTGCTAAAAGGGGTTAAGAACAACTATGAAGTTTTGTTTTTGCTTGCAAAGGCATATTTTAAAGCCGGTTTTTTAAGCAGGTCAAAAGATGTTTTTTTAAATATACTAAAAAATTATCCAAGGTCTGTAGAGTCGCTTTATTATCTTTTGCTGATATATGAAAATCTAAGAGACTACAAGGAGGCTTTTGGTGTTTTAGAGCCTCTTGAAGAGCTTGGTGAGGATATTTCAAAAGAGAAAACATATATAGATTTTTTGCAGATTTTAAATGATGTTGCACTTACAAAAGATGAAAAAAAAGAGAAAATGTTAAACATCTACAAAGAAAGCAAAAATCTTTCCAGAATGTTTTTTGAATTTATGTTTAAAAACGATCCAAAAACGGCATGGGAGATGCTTGAAGATGATTTTGTTAAAGATTTGGCAGATATTTTTTGGGTTTTGCCAAAAGAGGAGTGCAATTTTGATATAATTTTAAACAATAGATTTCTAAAAGAGCTTTACAGTGCAAAAGGTTACATACAAGAGGCGAAAAAATCTGAGATATTTGAGTTTGATGTGCTTATAAATCTTGATGAAAAAATAGCAGATATAGAGTTTGAATATATGTGTAACAAATGCAAGGTTACTTACCCGTTTGGGTTTGTAAGATGTTCAAACTGTCACTCTTTGGATGAGGTTGTTTTGGAGTATAATCTGGTAAAAAAATATATAGAAGATGAAAATGAAAAAAGTGACTCTTTTTTGTGACGGAAGTTCCCTTGGCAACCCTGGACCCGGGGGCTGGGGAAGCATACTGAGCTATAACGGACACCAAAAGGAGCTAAAAGGCTCTGCCAAAAACACCACAAACAACCAGATGGAGCTAACAGCAGTGATAGAAGGTCTAAAAGCATTGAAAGAACCTTGCGAGGTTGAGATAGTAAGTGACTCCAGCTATGTGGTAAACGGTATTAACGACTGGCTAAAAAACTGGATAAAAAAAGATTTTAAAAATGTAAAAAATCCTGATTTGTGGAAAAAATACTTAGAAGTTTCAAAACCACATAAGATAAAAGCGACATGGGTAAAAGGTCACAATGGACATACGGAAAATGAAAGATGTGACAAGATGGCAAGAGATGAAGCAAATTTGATAAAACGGGGGAGCGATGCATAAAAAGATAGAACAGCTTGAAAACTCTTTAAATTACAGGTTTAAAAACAAAGATTTGATAGTAGAGGCACTTACTCACAAAAGTTTCAAAAAGCCTTATGACAATGAAAGGCTTGAGTTTTTGGGTGATGCTGTTTTGGACTTGATTGTAGGGGAGTATCTGTATTTCAAATTCAAAGATGCCGATGAGGGAACACTTTCAAAGATAAGAGCTTCTTTGGTAAATGAAAACGGATTTGACAAGCTTGCAAGATATATAAAACTTGGTGATTATATAATGCTTTCGCCTGCAGAAGAGAACAACGGCGGAAGAGAAAAACCTTCACTTCTTTCAAATGCATTTGAAGCACTCATAGGTGCTGTGTATCTTGAGAGCGGACTTGAAAAAGCAAGAGATATATCTATAGACCTTATTGAGAAGGTTTATAAAAATATCTCACTTGATTCTCTTTTTAGAGATTACAAAACGGCTTTGCAGGAGCTTACTCAGGCAAGATACGGTGTTACACCGGAATACAAAGTGGTTGCATCAAGAGGTCCTGATCACAAAAAAGAGTTTGAGATAGCACTTTTTATAAGAGACAAAGAGTTTGCAAGGGCTGTCGGAAAAAGTAAAAAACAGGCTCAGCAGGAAGCCGCAAAAATTACACTTGAAAAATTAAAGTAAAAGGTAACATTTGAACAGTTTTGGCATAAGATTCAGATTTAGCACATTTGGAGAGTCGCACGGAAAAGCTATAGGGTGTATAGTTGACGGTGTTCCGGCAGGTTTGAAGATAGATGAGGATTTTATTCAAAGCGAGATGGACAGAAGAAAGCCGGGGAAAAGCAAGTTTGAAACAGCAAGAAAAGAGGATGATAGGGTTGAGATACTAAGCGGAGTGTTTGAGGGTAAAACGACTGGAACTCCTTTGGCGATGGTGATTTACAATACAAATCAAAAATCAAAAGACTACTCAAACATCAAAGATATTTTCAGACCAGGTCATGCCGATTTTACATATTTTAACAAATACGGCATAAGAGATTACAGAGGAGGCGGAAGAAGCAGTGCCAGAGAGACTGCAGCCAGAGTTGCGGCAGGCAGCATAGCAAAACTTTTTTTAAAAGAGCTTGGTATAGAAGTTTTAAGCGGTATAAGCGAGATTGCCGGGATTGAAGGTGAAAATTTTGATTTTTCATATGCAAAAATAAGCCAGATATATGCTCTTGACAGAGAAAAAGAACAGCAGTGGAAAGATGCCATACTTGAAGCAAAAAACAGACATGATTCAGTGGGGGGAGTTGTAAAAGTTGTTGTAAAAAACTCCCCTATAGGTCTTGGTGAGCCACTTTATTACAAGCTTGACTCTGTTTTGGCTGATGCTATGATGGGGATAAATGCAGTCAAAGCCGTTGAGATAGGCGACGGATGTTTAAGCAGCAAATCAAACGGAAGCAAAAACAATGACCAGATATCAAAAGATGGATTTTTAAGCAACCACTCAGGCGGGATTTTAGGCGGTATAAGCAACGGAGAAGATATAGAACTGAATGTATACTTTAAGCCGACTCCCTCAATTTTTCAAAAACAAAAAACGATAGACATATACGGAAATGAAGTTGATTTTGAGCTAAAAGGAAGGCATGATCCGTGTGTGGCAACAAGAGGCAGTGTTGTTTGTGAGGCTATGACAGCTGTTGTTATGGCGGATATGCTTCTTTTAAATATGGGAAGAAAACTTGACGGGGTGTTAAAGTATTATAAACATTAGCCGATTTGTCTTGTATGGAAAACAAAAACAAGGAAAACGATATGAGCACAAATTTGGCATATGATGTTTATAATCAAAACAATATAGGTGTAGAATCTCCCGTTAAACTTATAGAGATGATGTATCAGGGGGTTTTGAGATTTAATGTTCAGATAAAAAAAGCTATACAAGACAAGGATATAGAGAAAAAAACATACTGGGTAAACAGAGCTATAGCGGTTATAGCCGAACTTATAAACTCGCTTGACTATAACCACGGAGATATAGCACATTATCTTGAAGGGTTATACAACCATCAGATAAAACTTCTTTTGGAAGTAAACATAAACGAAGACCTTGAAAAACTTGATACGGTAAACAGAGTGTTTAAAGGGCTTTTGGAAGCATGGAGAGAAGAAACACAGAATGTGGCTAAATGATTTTAAACTTGCACTTGTAAAAAAAGATATCCAAAAAATTTCCAGACTTTTGGATGATATGCCCGAATTTCATGATATAAAAGATCTGGAAGCTGTGTATTATTATATAAATCAGGCAA
>WFOM01000107.1 GCA_015488075.1 Helicobacteraceae bacterium
ATTTAATGCTATCTCTTCTATTTTTGATGCTATTGCCATAAGTTTTGTATCTAGTTTTAGTTCATCTTTTAACTGGTCTTGTAGTTTTTTTAAGATTCTGGCTCTTGGATCAAAGTTTTTATATACTCTATGGCCAAACCCCATTAACCTAAAATCATCGTTAGGATCTTTTGCTTTTGCTATAAATTTTTCAACATTTTTTTCATTACCTATAAGTTCAAGTTGAGCTATAACAGATTCGTTTGCACCTCCATGGGCTCTTCCCCAAAGAGCTGAAATACCTGCAGAAATGGCAACATACGGATGAGCTCCGGTTGATGCCACATTTCTAACTGTTGTGGTTGAAGCGTTTTGTTCATGATCGGCATGAAGTGTAAAGATGGTATCAAGAGCTTTAATCTCTATCTCTTTAATCTCTTCATATCCATCTTTATTTCTATGAAGTTTTCCCCCTGGATAGGCTCTTAACATATATAAAAAGTTTTCAGTAAAACTTCTATCGATATCCGGTTGTATAAAAGGTATACCAAGAGAGTGTCTATATGCAAAAGCAGCAATTGTAGGGATCTTAGCTATAATCCTCCTTGCCATCTCTTGGAATTGCTTTTCATCTTGTATATTTAGATGTTCAAAATAAAAAGCCGACAATGCTGAAACCGCTGAGGACATAGTAGCCATCGGGTGTGCATCGGTTGGGAAAGCATTGTATAGATTTTTTAACCCTTCGTGCAAAAACGCTCTATGCCTTAGCTCTAAATCAAAATCTGTGAGTTCGTCTTTGTTTGGGAGTCTTTCATTCAGTAGCAGATAGCATACTTCAAGATAGCTGTGTTTTGTAGCCAGTTCTTCTATGGGATATCCTCTGTATCTTAGTTCCCCTTTTGGACCGTCTATAAATGTTATCTTTGATGAACAGCTTGCAGTTGAGGTGTATCCCGGATCGTAAGTAAACATACCGGTATCTTTGTAAAAACTTCTTATATCTACTACACTGGGACCTCTTGTGGGTTTTAGTATGTCAAACTCATAGCTTTTTCCGTTTTGATTGTTTATAACTGTTACTGTGTCTTTCATGATTTTCTCCTAATATATTAGTTCTTTGTTGAATTTCAGCCATCTGAACTCTTTTTCAAGATGCAAGCAGGCAAGTTTTGCATCGCCAAGTGCATTTCCAAGACAACTTGTGGCTCCGGGTGATGGAGTCATATTGAAAACTATACCTTTTTTGGTATCTATTTTTGCTTCACCAAGAAGTAGTTTTTTGTTTTTTTTGTCTATCACTTGAGGCCTAAGACCACCTATACCTTCTGCAAAATATATATCATCCTCAGTTATAGTCGGAACAATCTTTTTTATCTCTTTTACAAACATCTTCTCTCTTATACCCGGGATCTCATACATAACATTTTTTGCTATATAATCTCTTATATCATCGTCCTTTAAAAGATCGTAAAACACCTCTAAAACTTCACTACTAGGGCTAAGTGATTCTAAAAACTCTATAAAATGTTTGTCTTTGTATCTTTGGAGTTTTGGCAGTGCTATAGCTGTGGGTCCAAATCTTGTTTTAAAATCTTGGACAATGTCAGGGTCTGCATGAACAGCGGCAAAAGGGAGTTTTGGATTTTGTATGGTATAGACTTTTGATTTTAATTTGTCAAGGTCGGTATAGTAAAAACTGCCTCCAATAGGAAGAACAGAATAGTCAAGACCGTAACCCATAGAGTGGGCAAACAAAAGTGAATGGGCACCCGCATTAACTACTACATAATCACTGTAAAACTGCTCACCTTTTTTTGTATGTAGTATAAACTTATCCCCAATCTCCTCTATCTTTTCTATCTCTGTATTTAAGAAAACTTCAGTTTGTTTATCCTCTTCTTTTGCATTTTGTATAAAGGTTTTTGAGATTTCACCAAAATCTACCGCAGATATCCTTGTGTCTGTCCACATGGCAGCTATATCTTCGTTTGTATCCCTGTCTTCAATCAGTGAGGGCTCTTTCTCTTTTAACTGATCTTTATTTAAAAGTTGCATATAAGAAAAATCGTTTTTAAAATCTTCATATCTTTTTTTTATGTATGCCACCTCTTTTTCACCGACACCCAAAGCCATTTTAGGAGTTTTAAAGGCGTATTTGTTTTCGTATCCGAAAAGTTTAATGTATCTCTCAAGCATAGAAGCTGTTTTGTTTGTTCTTATAGCTTTTTCCAAAGTGTAGTTTGTTTCTATATCTCCACAGTGAAGTGTCTGAGAGTTACCCTTGGCATTTGAGTTTATAGTTGCAACTTCTTCATATTTTTCAAACAAAGCTATGCTTGATATATCCGTATATCTGCTCAAGACAAAAAACAAAGCACAGCCGCTTATGCCTCCTCCTATAACCGCCACTTCAAAATGGTGATGTTTTTGCATATTTTAATCCTGAAACTAGTTTTTTTATATTATACACAATTAAATATAAATAAGTATAATACAAAATCGTATTAGTCAATATTAGGAGAAAAATATGAAAAGAAGAATGGCATTGAAACTGACTGCACTTTTAGCACTTGGTGCTTCATCACTTTTTGGTTATGACAAAAGTAAAATAGTTAATAAAAACAGAATGAGAATCAAAGACAAAAACAATCCTACAAAAGGTGAGTTAAAACACACTCCCGATATAAAAGTGGGTAAAGCAGATAAAAAAGGTTATGTTCTGGTTGAAGTAACAGTAGGTCAGGAAGGTATCATACACCCTAGCACTAAAGATCACTGGATATACAACATTAAACTTTATGCTAACGGCAATCTTGTAGGCAGTGTTGATCTTGAGCCTGAAATCTCAAGAGGATACCTAAGTGCAAGAGTAAAAAAAGAGGGGCTAAAGACTCTAAAAGCAGAAGCAAGCTGTAATCTTCACGGAACTTGGGAACATTCCATTAGAGTTTAGATATTAAGCTGACAGAAATGTCAGCTTTTTGATTTTATATTACTTCCAAAAAGTGAATTTTGATATGCATTATAAGCATATATTTTAGCTTGCGAACTTTGCAACAGCTCGATATTTTTTGCCATCATATCTTTGAACTGTTGTATATTTTGATCGGTAGGGTATACGTTGTTGTTTTTTTTCAAAAACTCCATAAATGCCTTAATATTCTTTTCTAACGAATATTTACTAGCATCATCTTTATCATTATCGTTACCC
>WFOM01000108.1 GCA_015488075.1 Helicobacteraceae bacterium
GAGTTATAATACTTCCACAAATTTCAAAAAAAGGATGGTAAATGCCAAAAATCAACAGATACACAGATATAAGCGAAATAGACAAAGAAGCAAAAAGAGACTATATAGACAGACACTCTCCGTTTATAACTGTTCTTGGAGAAGCAAAAAAAGGTGAAACTCTTCAGGTAAATGTTAAAATGGGACAAGAGTATACTCACCCTGATGATTTTGACCACTTTATAGAAAGTATAACACTTTATGACGGTGATACAAAACTTGCAACAACTACATTTTTGCCTGGAACTTTCGGTAACGAAAAATCTCATGCAGAAGTTACTTTTACTATAAGACCTATGAAAAAGAAACTAAACCTTATAGCTCACGGATACTGCACAAAACACGGTATATGGGAATCAACTCCGGTAGTTGTTGAAGTAGCGGAGTAATCTTACACTTGAGGTCAAGGTTTTAAAAAACCTTCCTCAATCTTTAAGCTAGGTTTGATATAATACCTCTTAAAAAAAGAGGTGATTTTGCAGTCATACCAAAATCTAAAAATATTAAAAACACTTTATCAACTGAAATCTCTTGGTTATTGCTACCACTCAAACATAGACACAAACCAGTCAGCTTCAAACATAGAACTCTCAAACAACATAGATCATCTAAACAAACAGATACAAAACTGTTTTTTATGTGACCTTTCAAAAAGCAGAAAACAATCCATGCCTGGTTTTGGCAGTAAAAATGCAAAAATTATGTTTGTAGACTACAAGGTATCTGAGTTTGATGACAGTTCAAACAACTATTTTAACGGTAAAAGCGGGGTTATGCTTAAAAATATGATAACAAATGTTTTGCAACTACCTCTTGAAAATATTTACTACACACATATCATAAAGTGCAAACCTTTTGAGAACAAAGAACTGACAAATGAAGAAAATTCATGCAAAAACTATCTTCTTCAGCAAATAAAGCTCATAAATCCTGAAATCATAGTAACACTTGGAGAAAAAGCATATAAAACTCTTACAAATGACAAAAGCGAATTTGAAAATATAAGAGGAGTTATGATAAAATTTGAAAACAAAAAACTGTTTGCTTTGTATCATCCTAATTTTATACTTAGAAATCCAAACAAAAAAAAGGTTTTGTATAACGACCTGATTAAAATAAAGAGTATATTATGAGAATCGTTTTTTTATCATTTTTTGTGTTTGAGGTTTTATTTGGAGCATCTTATCTTATCTCCGACCTGCCTCTTCCAAAAACATATATATTTAAGACAGATACCAGACAATGTGACGAAGACTGTCTTATGAATCTTCTTCAGGAAGAAAAAATATTTTCATTTCTGGCTTATATACGAAATCAGAACACATCTATACAAAACCCAATCATAAACGAAACATCAGATATATATTCGTCCATACTCAATCTTGATGTGCTCTTTATACCAAAAGAACTTAAAATTGCACTGCTTTTGCCGTATAAAAAGATAGGGAAATATGCCACATTTGTAACAAATGCAACTTTTTCCTACCTCATAACCAGAAACTCGCCGTTTGTTTTAAAAAGCTACAATGTAGAAGATGAATCAAAAGAAAGCCTAAAAACAGCACTTGAAAATATAAAAAAAGACAAACTATACTATGTTATAGCTCCACTTTCGCTTGAAGGTGCAAAAAATCTCATAGAAACAAATCCAAAAATAAACATTTATATACCTACCGTAAACAAACAAGATTTAAACACATCCTTGAGCAATATATATTTTGGCGGTATAGATTACAAAGAACAAAGCAAAAAACTTCTTACTCAGACAAAACCGCCTCTTGTAATATTTTATACAAAATCAAAAAGAGCAAAAACCATTACGGAGTTTCAAAAGAGCATATACCTTGATGAGAATTTTACTTTTCAAGATCCGTATGAAAACGAACTGTTTGAAGTAGATAGCAACGACACCATATTTGAAAATGACACAAACATTTCTGCTTTGGACAAAAAACTGAAAATTTATTATATATCGCCAAACAGAACAAATCTAGAAAATATTTTAAAAGACAATCCATACATAAAATACTCTACAGTCATGGTAAACACTCCTATAGTCAAAACAGGCATGATACTTTCACAGTTAAATCTATATGAAGTAACTCCTTATGCTGTTTTGTCAACACAGATAAACTACTCTCCACTTATTTTTTCTATAACACAATACCAAGACAGGAAAAATATGCTAATAGCCAACTCCATAACGATAGACAACAACATATTTACCCAAACAAATTCACTGCTGTCAAACGACATCGTATATGACTGGATAAACTACTCAACCACGATTGGTATAGACTATTTTTACAGTTATATAACATCAACCAAAAGAAAATACAACATACCAGTAGTTGACAATCAGGTAATATACCCTATAGAGTTTGTGATGCCAAAACTCTCAAAATTTCAAAAGGTAGATATAAAACTGCCTCAAGATACTAACCAAACATCTGATTTAGAAGATGACGAATCTCTTTAGAGATTCTTTTGGGTTTTGCATTATTGTCTACATAAACAAGTTTGACATCCATCTCAAACAACATTTCGTCATTTTTAAAGACTCTTTGATTGAGTTCAAATGAAGCTCCTGCAGTTTTTAAAAGTTTTGTTTTGACATCAAGCATATCTCCAAGTCTGGCACTTGATTTGTAATCGGCCTTTATCTCTTTTACCATAAAATGTCCATCATCTACAACAGGTGAAAGACCTTTTGAAAAAAAAGCCTCGCTTCTTGCTCTTTCACAAAATTTCAAATAATTTGCATAATAAACAACACCACCCAAATCTGTATCTTCATAATAAACTCTTATCTGCATAAAAAACCCTCTGGTAACTACTTTTATGTATAATTCTACCATAATTTCATGCAAGGGATAAGATGGCAC
>WFOM01000109.1 GCA_015488075.1 Helicobacteraceae bacterium
GATATGTAAAAGTCTCAACCGGCCTTTTGTATCTTCTTTTTACAACTATTGATGTATGTCTTGTGTTTTTTATAAAGTTTTTTAAAAATTTAAGTATTTGGTTTTCTGTCTCTTCACCGTTGTCATAAAAAAACTGAACAAACAAAATTTTATCTATAGAGTCAACAGTCAAAAACTTCAACTCTTCATATATCCCGCCTCTGCCGTGAAAAACTCTTTTAAACTCGTTGCTTAAATTTTTGGTAGTTGTATCTAAAATATTTTTGAGTATATCAGTCATTTATGCTTTTTCCCAAAAAGTGCCTTGTGGAGTATCCATGAGAGATACACCAAAAGAGAGTATCTCATCTCTTATCTTGTCTGCAAGTTCAAAATTTTTTTCTTTTTTTGCAGTATCTCTTTGTTTTATGAGGTTTTGTATCTTTTGTTTTGTTTCTTCATCTATACCGCTTTGAAAATATTCATAAGGGTTTTTTCCGCCAAATCCCAAGACTTTTTCTATATAGTTTATATTTGAAGATATCTCTTTTTTAAGGTTTTTGTGTTTTCCCGGAGTATCCAGAGTCTCGTTTGATGAAGATACAAACTCATCTATAAGACTCAAAGCTTTTGATGTGTTTAGGTCATCATTCAAAGCCTGCAGAAGTTTTGTCTGAAAATCTGTTTTTATATCTGCTTCTATACCAAAGATTCTTTTTTTCAGTCTGTAAAGTTTATCAAGCCTTTTTTTTGAGCTTTCCAAATCCTGTGTATTGAAATTCAGATTGCTTCTGTAGTGGGTTGTAAGCAGATAAAATCTCAAAACTTCACCGTCATACTCTTTTAGAGCATCTTTTAAAAAGAAACTGTTTCCAAGAGATTTGCTCATCTTTTCACCGTTAATGTTTACAAAACCGTTGTGCATCCAGTATTTTGCTATCTCTTTGTTTATGGCACATCTTGTCTGTGCCGCTTCATTTTCGTGGTGGGGGAAAAGAAGGTCTGCACCTCCTCCGTGTATATCTACACAAAACTCTTTTTCTTTGCTGTCAAGGTATTCTTCTATCATTGCAGAACATTCCAGATGCCATCCTGGTCTGCCTCTGCCAAACGGTGAGTCAAATCCTATTTCATCATCTTTTGCATTTTTCCACAGTGCAAAATCACCGCTGTTTCTTTTCTCTTCAACAGATTCTACTCGTTGCTGTTTTTCCTCTTCATTTTGAAACTTGTGTGATATGCTTAGATATTTTTCATCTTTTGATATGTCAAAATATATATCGCCGTTGCTTGTCTGATATGCCGTATCTTTATCCAAAAGTTTTTGTATCATATCTGTCATGGCATCTATGGAAGATGTTGCTTTTGGCTCAATTGTCGGAGGATATACATTCAGTCTTGACATATCAGAGTGGTATCTTGATGTGTAAAAAGATGTTATCTCTTTTATATCTTTGTTTGTTTCTTTTGATTTTTTAATGATTTTGTCGTCAATGTCGGTTATATTTCTGACATAAGTTACTTCATATCCGTTTGCATTTAAAACTCTGTATAAAAGGTCAAATGCCACTGCACTTCTGGCATGTCCCAAGTGAGCATCATCATAAACGGTAGGTCCGCATACATATAAAGATACATGATTTTCTTTTTGTGGAATAAATTTGATTTTTTCTTTTTTTGAGGAGTCGTAAATTTGCATAATACCCTCTTTTTAGAGGGAATTATATAAAATTTGGGTTAATTGTGTAACTTGCTTATCTCTTCTTGTATCATCTGATGATGCTCTTTTAACATCTGGTCAAAAAGATTGAAAAGTTCAAGTGAAGCCTGTTCCATTTTCATAAACTTCTCTATAATCAAATCTTTTTTCTGTTTGTCATATCCCTCTTTTGAGAGTTCTATAGCTTCTATGGCATTTTTGTGAACGGCTTCATGAGGTTTGTCTATGGCTTTGAATGACGGCAACGCTCCAAATCTTTCTTTTGTATCGTCTCTTAGATACCATTTTCCAAGACGGCATTTTTTATGACTTGGCTCAATCCCTTCAACTCCTGAGTGATTTATAACTTTTGAGAAAGCATTTGATTTATACAGTATATGATCTATTTTTACAAGTATGAGCAGTATGACATCTTTTAGATCTTCGGCATCAAGTTTCATCTCGTTTGAGCTTTTGTTGAAATTGTCAAGTTTCTCTTTGAAATTTTCTATCTTTTGTGATGAGTCGTTTGCTATTTCATTCATTATATCTGCAGACTCGCTGATAGAACCGGTTTCTTGTTGAAGAGTCTGAATCGATATGTTTATCTCTGCGGTAGCTTTTTGTGTTCTCTCAGCCAGCTTTCTTACCTCATCTGCAACTACGGCAAAACCTCTTCCATGCTCTCCGGCACGGGCAGCTTCTATAGCGGCATTTAGTGCCAAAAGATTTGTTTGTTCTGCTATATCTTTTATAAGACTGACAACCTCTCCTATCTCGTTTGCTCTTGTTATAAGGTTGTCAACTGCAACTTTGTTTTGTTCTATGTGCTCTACAAGTTTTATAAGTTCACTTATAACATCTTCGGCTTCTTTTATACTTTCATTTGAATCATTTGCGGTTTTGTCTGCAAGTTTTGAAGTGCTGTTTAGTCTTTCAACACTGTTGGCAAGGTCTTGCTGTATCTGTGCAAAACTGACAACAAGCGGTGAACCGGTTTTCCCAAGCTCGCTTGCAAAGTTTTTCTCCTGTTGTATCAAGAACTCGCTTTCCATGGCATCTATGGCTTTGTTTATCTGCTCACCTGTGGTTTTGAACTTGATGTTAAGCCCGTCAGTGTTTATCCTTCTAAAATATTTGTTTTTGGCGGCATATTCTATGGTTGTATCAACCTCTTTTAAAAATGTCTCAAACTGGTCCATAAGGTTGTTTATGTCCCAAAACAGTTTTGCAAGCACTCCTTTTTCTTTTATGTGTGTTGCTCTGTTTTCAAAGTTTCCTTTTAGAGCTTCTTCAAGGTTTTTTTGAACTTTCAAAACAGAAGAGTTTATCTTTTTAACATAAGAAAATATAGCTATGGCCTGAGCTATATTTATGATGTTTATAACAAGAGCTATATACCAGTAG
>WFOM01000110.1 GCA_015488075.1 Helicobacteraceae bacterium
ATCCTGATCTTTTATGGCACTTTTATTGTGCGGGACGGTTACATCTATACCCAGTTTTGATATGGAGTCGGTTATAACGGTTTTGCTTATGTCTGAACCGCTGACTTTGTGCCCTTTAAAGTGCATATATTTTGCAAGTCCGCTTATACCTATACCGCCGATCCCTATAAAATGTATCTTTTTCATCAAATTCCTATCAAATATTTTTAATCCAAAAGCAAATTTTGTGCCTCTTTGGTAAATTTGTTTATATAAAATGTATCAATCTCATCCTGCATGACATAATCCTCCAAAAACTGATCCAAAGATATATTTTTGTTTGCGGCTTTTGTATGAATCTTTAGTGCATCGCTGAAATCTTTTGAGTCTGTTATACCGCTTAAAACTTCAAAAAGTGCTGCCGCATCATAAATTTTTCCTGCATGATAATGCTCTATGGCATATTCATACAAAGCCCTGACAGTTGCAACATCACTTACACTTTCAAATGAGAGTTTTGATTTTGATTCAAGTATATCGGTAAGTCTCTCAAGTGCAAGGTCAAGGATGTTTTTATAATAACCTACTATCAAATCCTCATTGAAATTGTCCTGGACTTCCTGTTCAAGTGTATACAGCTTTGCTATATCGCCTTGTTCCTGGGCTTTTAGTATCTCTTTTTTAAGTTGTTCGGTTTTATTTCCACTCATCAAGTCCCTTTTTTATTCTTTGTAGTGCTTCTTTTGTTTTTTCAGGTGTTTCAACAAGAGCTATTCTAATATAATCTTTTCCCGGATTTAATCCGTTGTCATCTCTTGATAAAAACTCACCGGGAAGCAGTTTTAGATTATATTTTTCATACATTGTTTTTGTAAATTCAAGTGCATCTTTTACTTCAAGCCATATATAAAAAGTTGCTTTTGGAGGATTGATAGACAAAATTTCTTTTGCTGTTTCAAAGTTTTGTCTGTATATCTCTCTTGATTTGTTTACATGTTCCTCATCATCCCATGCTTTTGCTGCAGCATACTGAAGCGGCAGCGGTGAAGCACATCCAACATATGTTCGGTAAACTGCATAATCTTTCAGTATGTTTTCATCTCCGGCTATAAATCCGCTTCTAAGACCCGGAGCTGAGCTTCTTTTGGAGATGGAGTTTATAACAAGTATGTTTTTAAATTCATCATTGCCGGCATCGATACTTGCTTCAAGCAGTGAAGGAGTTTTTTTATCAAGATATATCTCGCTATAACATTCGTCATTTAACAAAACAAAGTTGTATTTGAGTGCCAGATTTACCCATGTTTTCAGTTCATCCAGACTTAAAACAGATGAGGTGGGATTGTTTGGGAAGTTAAGGATCACCAAATCCGCATCTTTTAGTTTTTCTTCTTCTATAACAGGTTTGAAGTTGTTTTCTTTGGTCAAATTTATATAAATTGTTTTTGCATTTGAAGCTATGCCGGCACCTTCATATATCTGATAAAAAGGGTTTGTGTATGCCATAGTGGGATTTGGTTTGTCGTGAAGGTAAAACTGGGGAAAATTGAACAAAACCTCTCTTGTTCCAAATGTGGGAACAATTTGTGTTTTTTTTAACTCTAAATTAAACCTTTTTGTTATAAAATTAAGCATTGAGTCTTTTAATGTCTCTTCACCGGCTGTTTTAGGGTATTTTTTCAGCAGTGAAGATGTGTTACAAAGCTCTTGTTGTATAAATTCGGGTGTATCAAACTGAGGTTCGCCTATAGTCAAAGTTATAGGTGTGTAATCTTTTGAAGGTGTTATATCTTTTAGGAGATTGTTTAATTTTTCAAATGGGTAGGTTTGAAATCTCATAAACTGCCTTGAATTTTTTTTGAAATTATATCTAAAAAGGGTGTCTAATGAAGTATATATCGATAGTTCTTGCAGGATTTTTGCTTTTTGGGTGTTCGGGTGAAAAAAAAGAAGAACAGCAGACAAAAGCAAACACAAATGTAGAAACAAAAGTTGAAAACAATGTTAAAGAAAAGGTTGAAGAAAAAGTTGAGGAAAAAGCCAAACCTGTAGCAAAACAGGAGGAAAAAAAGGTTGTAAAAGAGGTTGACAAAACAGAGCCAAAACCACAACCAAAACCAAAAGTGGCAAAACTAAAGCCGAAACAGGAAGTAAAAACAGCTACAAAAGAGGTTAAAAAAGCAGAAGTAAAAAAAGTAGTTAAAAAAACTCCTGCAGCTGTAAAAAAACCTGCTGTAGATGCAGCATCTTTGTATGCAAAATGCAGTGGATGTCATGGGCCAAAAGCTGATAGAAAAGCGATGGGTAAAACAGAAATCATCTCAAAATGGGATGCCAAAAAGATTGAAGATGCTTTAAAAGGATACAGAGCAAATAAAAGAAATGTTTACAAACTCGGAACTATCATGAATGCACAGGCAAAAAACCTAAGTGATGAGGAGATAAAAGCTCTGGCAGAGTATATCTCAAAAATGTAGCCTGAGGCTACATTGAGATTGAGAATTTTTGAAGGTTTAGTTCACCTTCATCATTGAAATAAAGATAATAAACAAAATCTTTTTTTACACTAAGACCTGCTAAATATCTAAGAGCCAAATTTGCTTGAAGTGAAGCTATATGCATAACAATAGGTGCTGCTATGCCTGCCGGTGTTCTTGGTTTTACTTTGAAAAAATCACCAAATGAAGCTTTTTCAAAAAAACAAACCTGTCCGTTAAATGCTTCAACACTTCCGTAAAGCCATGGAGTGTTTACTTTTTTGGCATATTTGTCTATTTCGTCTCTTGTCATGAGATTGTCGGTTGCATCTATTATAAGGTCAACCTCTATACCTTTTTTACTCCACTCTTGGAAATTGCATTCGTGTGCAACCGCTTTTGTGTAAGGGCATCTTTTCTCTATCATCTGTGCATTTAGTCTGGCTTTGTTTTTGCCCTCGTCTTCTGTTGTAAAAGTTATCTGTCTGTGTATGTTGTGTAGGCTTACTTCGTCAAAGTCAACTATATGAATCTCCCCTATACCTGTTGCCCCAAGAGCAAAACTCAAGCTGCTTCCAAGCCCTCCTGCACCTATAATGGCTATCTTTTTTGACTGCAGAGATTTTTGGGTCTCTTCTCCCCAAAGTTTAATCTGTCTGTGAAAATATTCTTCCATAACAAAACCTTATATATCACATTTTTGTAATATTATATATTTTTTTAGTTAATACAATGCCGCTATAACCGCATATGCTATAAAAAACATCAGGTGGGATATACCTTCAAAGTAGTTGGTATGCCCCTCATCTGTTGTTTTCCATACAAGGATTATGGTAAGTATCAAAGCACCTATCTCAAGAGGATTGAAGTTCAATGTCAACAATATACCGCTGTTGTATGCCAAAAGCATAAGGATTGGAACTGTAAGCAGTATAGAAACTGTTGAAGCCCCCATGGCTATGTTTACAACTCTTTGGATTTCGTCGTTTTTTGCAGCTTTTATAGCTGTTGCAATCTCGGGTGAGACAGAAATTATAGCTATAACAAGTCCGGCTATACCCGATGGTATATTATACATTTTTGCTATCGAAACTCCGTCTTTTGCAAATATCTCAGCACTGAAAGCTATAGATGCTATAAGGAAAAATATGGTAAATATCAAAACAATGCTTGGCAGTTTTTCAAATATATAATCATCATCCTCTTCTTCATCCTCTTCACCTTTTTCTTTTAGTTTTCTTTTGAGTCTGAAGATTCTGCTTCTTGCGGTTTGTTTGAAAAAATGTGTATGAGTTTTTGTCTGAAAGATAACTATAACTATGTAAAACAAAAACAAAAGTGTTGCTATGAGATATGAAGCCTTAAAAACAACATCTGTAGTATGATCG
>WFOM01000111.1 GCA_015488075.1 Helicobacteraceae bacterium
CCTTTATAGTAGTTTACAAAAAAATAAAATATTATAATCAAAAATGCATTTTTTAAAAATCCTACGCTAAACCCACCAATTTTAGTAGTTAATCCTACTGCTTGTTTTGCTAAATTTTGAAAATCTATACTGCTTATAGCCTCTTTTAAATATGGTTTTGCAAAAACCAAAAACTCTGGAGGATTTAAAAAAACATTTTGTATATATCTCTCAAAACTGTTTATAGTTTGTTGATCTATAGAGTTTAAAACAGATGTTAAAGATGCTATAATGTATGCAAAAGGTCCAAAAAACAAAACTGTTAGCAAAAGTGATGTAACTATAGATGCAAAAAGTTTAGATCTTAATTTATCTTCAAAAAAGTTCTGTATATTTAGTGTTGACATAGCAAGAAGTGATGCTATAGTTATACTCATCAAAAACGGTTTGTAAAGAAAAAAGATCCAATAGAGTGCAATTCCAAAAAGTATAGCTACTAAATATTGTGGTTTCAAAACAAACTTCCTTCAATCTTTGGTAGCTCGAAGTTTAAAACCTCATAGGTTTTTCTGGTAGCACATCTTCCTTTAGCAGTTCTTTCTATAAAACCGTTTGCAAGTAAATAAGGCTCGATCACATCTTCTATAGTTCCCTCATCCTCGCTAAGCGCTGCTGCAATTGTGCTAAGCCCCATAGGTCTTAATCTATTTTCGGCTAAAAGTCTTAAAAGTTTTATATCCATTTCATCAAAACCATATTCGTTTATACCTAATTGATCTAGGGCATATTTTGTAGTATCATGTGTTATTGCATCCTCATCTGCAACATCACTAAAATCTCTAACTCTTCTTAAAATCCTAAGAGCTATTCTCGGAGTGCCTCTGCTTCTTTTTGCTATCTCAAGAGCTGCCTTTTCTTCTATGGTTTTGTTTAGTTTCAAAGCCGCATTTGATATGATGAGAGATAGCTCTTTTGGTGTATAAAACTTTAGTCTGAAGTTCATTCCAAATCTGTCTCTAAGAGGGTTTGAAAGCATCCCGGCTCTTGTTGTTGCACCTATTAGAGTAAATCTCGGTAAATCTATCTTTACCGTTTGAGCTGCAGGACCGCTACCTATGATGATGTCGATCCTAAAATCTTCCATAGATGAGTAAAGTATCTCTTCAACTGCGGGTGAGAGACGATGAATCTCATCTATAAAGAGTATGTCACCCTCTTCAAGGTTAGTTAAAATCGCTGCCAAATCACCACCTTTTTCTATCATGGGAGCGGCAGTTACTTTTATATTTGCTTCCATCTCATTTGCTATTATAAGTGCCAGAGTTGTTTTTCCAAGCCCCGGAGGTCCGAAAAAGAGTATATGATCAAGAGCTTCACCTCTTTTTTTTGAAGCTTTTATAAATACATCAAGATTTTTTTTGATCTGCTCCTGGCCGATGTATTCATCCCATTTGCCTGGTCTTAGAGTCTCTTCAGATTCGCTTTCAGCCTCAAACTTTTCTACTTCTATAAGTCTTTCCATCAGTATATATGCTCCTGTGAAGGAAAAGTGCCGTTTTCAAC
This sequence comes from Helicobacteraceae bacterium, assembly GCA_015488075.1. Classification (GTDB taxonomy): domain Bacteria; phylum Campylobacterota; class Campylobacteria; order Campylobacterales; family Sulfurimonadaceae; genus S012-15. The sequence continues at coordinate 1,543 of WFOM01000111.1, forward strand.
TTCCTGTTTGTATGCTAAAACCGCTTCTTTTACCAGATCAGCACCGTTTAGATATCTTTTGACAAATTTTGGAGTAAACTCTTCAAAAAATCCGAGCATATCGGAAAAAACAAGCACCTGACCGTCCACATCTTTTCCTGAACCAATCCCTATAACAGGTATAGACACACTTTTTGCCACCTCTTTGGCAACTTCTGCTTTTACACCCTCTATCACCATACAAAAAGCACCGGCTTCTTCAACAGCTTTTGCATCCAAAATAAGTTTTTTGGCTTCTATCTCATTTTTACCTTTTATCTTATAGCCACCTTCACCCCTAACAGATTGAGGCAAAAGCCCTATATGTCCACATACCGCTATACCGTTTTGTGTTAGATGCTTTATAATATCTGCTTTTTCTACTCCACCTTCAATTTTTATAGCATCACATCCACTTTTTTGAAACATCTTTACAGCATTTTTAAGTGCGGTTTTTTTGTTGCTGTATGTTCCAAACGGCATATCGGCTATGACAAAGCTATTCTTTGCTCCGTTTCTGACAGCTTTTGTATGGTATATCATCTGTGAAAGAGTTGCAGTTACGGTGTCACTTTCACCCAAAAAGCTCATGTTTAAACTGTCACCGACAAGTATGATGTCTGCTAAATTTTCAAACATTTTTGCAAACAGTGCATCATAAGCTGTTATCATAACTATCTTTTTACTGTTTTTATAACTTTTTAGATTGTCTATACTCAACTTTTTCTTCATTTTGGTTTCTCTTAAAAAAATATGTAATGTAATATTAACGAAAAACTGATAAAATTGAGTAATTCTAGGAGAATTTTTTAATGGGAATAAGAAAAGAGCTTGAGAGCAACTTCGATTTTGAGATAGTTGATGAGTTTTTGGATCATTACTCACTTATGGTTGACAGTATGGAAGTAATGATCATAGACCTTACAAAAGATGATATGTATAAAAGAAGCTTGGATGAGCTTTTTAGAGTGTTTCATAACATCAAATCGGCTTCAGGCTTTTTAAAAATAGCTCCCATGCAAAAACTTTCACAGTTTGTAGAAGGTGTCCTTGATGAGCTAAGGCAAAAACAGATAAAACCAAACGACGAAACCATAAACTGGCTTCTGGCAGTCAGTGATATGTTTGGTGCATGGCTTGATGATTTGCAAAGTGACAATGACTTGACACCTATAAGATACTCTTTGCTTAAAATTCCAGATATAGAAGGGGATAAATGAAAAAACTAGTTGCCTATATAACTTCGGCTTTTCCTAATAAGGATTTTACTGTAGATTTGGCTTTGTCCTTAAAAGAAAGCGGCGTAGATATGCTTGAACTTGGCATCCCGTTTAGTGATCCGGTTGCTGATGGTGCTAAGATAGAGATGGCAAATCATCTGGCACTTAAAAAAGGGTTTAAGTTTAGTGACACGCTTGAGATAACTTCAAAGATTTCAGATAGTATAGATACATTTTGGATGGGGTATTTTAACAGCTTTTACCAAAAAGGGATTGAAAGTATAACCAAAAAAGCAAAAGAGCTTAACCTAAAAGGGTTTATAATTCCGGACTTGCCTTTTGAAGAGACAAAAGAGTATCAGGATATATTTGACAGATACGACATAGCAAACATAACTTTTGTAGCACCAACAGATAGCAATGAGAGGATACAACTTCTGGTAAGAGATGCCAAAGAGTTTATATATATGGTAGCTTATGCAGGTATAACAGGAAGCCAAAAACAAGAAGATATAAAACCTTTTATAGATTCTATAAAAAGATATACCGACACTCCAGTATATGTCGGATTTGGAGTAAACAAAGATACAGCAAAGCAAAAAGCAAAAAACAGTGACGGTGTTATAGTCGGAAGTGCTTTTATAGATATACTTTTAAAAGATGAACTATCCAATGCCCAAAAGATAAAAGAGTGTGCAGAGCTAGCAAGAGTTATAAAAAGTGAGATAAACTCTTAGCTATTTTGTATAAATAGCTACAAAATCACCAAGCTCACTAAAAACTTTTGCTCTCTCGTTTTGTTTTGGGTGTATCATCTTATAAGCAAGTTTTGCTAAATTCTCATCAGCTTCCGGTGCAATTTTTGAAACTTCTTCAAGCTTTTCACCATCGCCCGGCATAAAATGCTCTTGGAGTGGATAAGGTGTAATTCCTGTTAGTTTTTTATAAAGTTTACACCCTATATCAAATATCTCAAATGACTCAAACTGAGCAGTTTTAGCATCCTCACTAAATCCTATATCTAAATCAATATCATGATAAGTTATATAAGCTTTTAGTTGCATCAAAAATCCTATTGCCGAATTAGAGTAGCGACTCAAAACCCTACTTTCAAAATGGCTAAAAGATTCATTGCCAACTCTTAATCTTTTATACTCTTTTACTAACTCTGCTACAAAATATTTTGCATATTCAAGTGGAATAGATTTTAACACACTGTAAGCTTCCCTTCCTTCATCTATTAATTTTCCGCCAACAAATATATGAACACCATACCCACTTTTTCCTTCAAGTTTTGCTTTACAACCCTCAAATCCTATATCACCAAGCCCATGAATCCCGCAACCTTTTACACATCCACTCCAATACATCCTGACTCTTCCACTATCAAGTGGCACGGTTTTATCAAGATATTTTGCCATCTCTATAGCATCAGGTTTATTTGGAATAACTCCAAATGGACAATGATCAGTCCCGGCACATGCTATAAGGTGGTTAAAATATGGTGTATTTTTAGATCTGTAAACTTTAAAATAATCTTCATTTAATAAAGCTTCATAATTTTCTTTTTTAACTCCTATGATGTATAAACTTTGATTTACATCAAGTCTAATCCTACCATCACCATACTCACTTGATAATCTTGCAGCCTCAATTAAACTACTACCTTTAAATACACCTGATGGCACAACACTATATACCGCAAAACTACCATCTCTTAATTGCACCCTTCCTTGGTCTGGGTCAATATTTTCAACATTTGTTAAAGTCTCACCAGCAGTTAAAAAATCAATCCCTGCTTTTTCTCTTATAGCTTCACTCAAAGCCTTAATACCAACTGCTTCTATTAGAAACTGGAGTCTATTTTTGTTTCTGTTGTGTCTAAATCCATAATCTCTAAAAAGCTCAGCTATTGCTTTAAAAACAGCTATAGCTTCATCCTCATTTGATACAAATATATCTGCATTTTTTGCAATATTTCCAACTCTACCACCAAGATATATATTATACCCATATATCCCATCTTTTTGAGCTAAAACATATCCCAAATCTTGAGAAAAAACATTGCTTCTATTTGATAGTGAACCACAAAAGCCGGTATTGAATTTTCTTGGAAGAGCTGCTACC
>WFOM01000112.1 GCA_015488075.1 Helicobacteraceae bacterium
ATCATACCCATCATTTGATAGGAGAATGCCACCAAGAGATGAGATAAAAGAGGTTATAGAGTTTGCTAATGATTTATTTAGTAAAACTTGTAAAATTTTAAATATTGATGAAAAAGAGGTAAAAAAGTAGATGGTTAGGTTTTGGAAAAAAAGAACAGAATTAGGAATACTAACAAAACATTTGGAGTTTGATAAAGAGTTAGTTGAAATAAAAAAAGAGCTAAAGAGCGAGGTTGCAAAAAAGTTTGCAGGAAGTTTGGCAATCAGGATGGTTGATAGTGGAAGTTGCAATGCATGTGAAGCTGAATGTAATGCACTTTCAAATCCATACTATGATCTTGAGAGGCTTGGTATATATTTTGTAGCAAGCCCAAGGCATGCAGATGTAATGTTGCTTAGTGGTATCATGACATTTAATATGACTTCTCATGTAATTGAAACTTATAACCAAATCCCAAATCCAAAATGGGTTGTAACTATAGGTGATTGCCCGGCAATGGAAGGTGTTTTTGATAAAACTTTTGCCATCAAAGCACCTGCATCATCTCATATACCTATAGCTCATCATATCCCAGGATGCCCACCATCTCCAAAAGAGATTATAAAAGGGCTTTTGGAGTTTGTAAAAAAATTAGATTAAAAGTTTTTTTACTTCCTCTTTTGAGATCGATTCTTTCTCTTTTAGAATCTCTTCAACTTTGTTTATAACTTCATCACCTATGTTTTCAAGCAGTTCTTTTGTTTGAGTTGTTAGTTCTTGCAGGATTTGTTCCTCATCGTTTTTGGTTGAGATTATACTGCTTCCCATACCATACTCTTTAACCATAGAGCCTATAAGCTCTTTTATATCATCTATATCGTTTTTTGCACTGCTTAGATGTTCACCGTATTTTTTGTCTGATAGGACTATACCTGCAAGCAGTGTTTTTATCCTGGCTTCAAGTTCACTTTTTAGCAGTATAGCATCACCTACAGGCGGAGTTAGCCTTTCGTTTGTAAGCATCAACTTTTCAAAAGGAAGGTCATAGTATGTTGCAACTATTACTTTTCCTGCCTGATAAGTTATCTGATGCTCTTTTTGTTTTTGGTTGTTTAGGACAAATTTTTTCTTTCCAAACACAACCTTGTCTTTTACTTCATAAAAATCATCCATATCTATTTTTGATTTATGTTTTTTAATAGCATTTAAGGCGGCTTCATTTACAAATGCAGCCAAACTTGCACCGTTAAAACCGGTAGTTATATCTGAGAGAACATCTACATCCACATCATTTGGAATTTTTTTGAGGTATTTTTCCAGTATAGATGCTCTGTCTTTTTTGGTAGGCAAATCAACAAAAATTCTTCTGTCAAACCTACCAGCACGAAGAAGTGCCGAGTCAAGAACATCTATCTTGTTTGTAGCGGCTATAACTATAACACCGCTTTGGGATTCAAACCCGTCCATCTCTGTTAAAAGCTGATTTAAAGTAGCTTCTCTTTCATCGTTTCTTGTTCCGTCTCTTTTTTTGCCGACTGCATCTATCTCATCTATAAAAATGATTGACGGTGCATTTTTTTTGGCAGTCATAAAAAGCTCATGAACCCTTTTTGCTCCCATACCTACATATATCTCTACAAAACTTGCCCCACTTTGATAGTAAAAACTAACATCGGCTTCATTAGCCATAGCTTTTGCTATCATCGTCTTTCCGACTCCCGGAGGTCCGACCAAAAGCACACCTTTTGGAAGTCTTGCTCCAAAATTTTTGTATTTTGACGGATTTTTTAAAAAGTCAACTATCTCAAAAAGCTCTTCCTTGACATCATCTATGCCACCTACATCATCAAAAGTAACATCGGTTTTACTTGCTTCTATAGGCTCATAAACTGTATCATTTTCTGTTTTTGAAGAGAGGTTTACAACCTCTTTTTGTTCTTTTTGTTTTTGAAGATATCTAAAGATTACAGAACCTGTTCCTATCAAAAGGATAAATACAACCAAATATCTTACAACAGATGAGGATGATGATATATCCACCTTGTATCCGACAAACATTTCAGGCTTTGTCAAAGATGCCGGTATCTTATACAACCCTTTGTCTGTTTTTATGTATATGTATCTGTCTATAAGAGTTATCTCTTTTGCTTTTTTTGTTGAGAGAATCTCTTTTGCTTTGTCTATGGTTATAAGTTCTGAAGAGTCTCTAAATACTACAAAAAGTATAAGCAA
>WFOM01000113.1 GCA_015488075.1 Helicobacteraceae bacterium
CAGTTGTTGCTCACCAAATGAGGAAGCAAAACAAGAGAGTTGTTGCACACCACCAAAACAAACAACACCTACAAACATTAAAACTTTTACAAATACGCCAACAGGCAATATCAAAAAATGTGTAACTCAAATCTTAATCCTTGGAACAGGATGTGCAAAATGTGTAGAACTCACAAGAATTGTTAAAGAGAGCATTAAAGATTTAGATGGTGAATTTGAGGTTAAAAAAGTTGAAGAAATTGAAGATATTATGAAATACAATGTCTTAAGCACACCTGGGCTTGTGATAAACGGTAAAGTAAAATCAACTGGTAAAGTATTACCTAAAGAAGAGATTATAAAACTTATAGAGGAAGAAAGAAATAATGTCTAAATTTATTTTACTTTTTAGTTTGTTTTTTGGCTTATATGCAAAAGATTTAAATATAGATGATGCTTTTTTTGAAAAATATGCTAAAAATGCACCAAATGCAAAACCTATAATGGTTAGAGATACAGACAGCCCAAAAGGTAGATATAACCTTTATCCAAAAACATTAGACATTAAAACTATAGCAAGGTTTCATGGTCATTTTTGTGACGGTTTGGTTTTAGCTTATGTAGAGCTTACAAATGCTTTAAAAAAACTTTTTCCAAATGGGGTTATAGATAGAACAGACTTAAGGGTTGTATCTAAAAACAGTCCTTGCCTTGTTGACACATCTTCTATCTTAACTGGAGCTAGGATAAACCATAAAACTTTATCACTTGATAACTCTTTAGGCGGTGCTTTTATAATCCAGCAAATCTCAACTAAAAAAGCTTATAAAGTAGAACTTGCAGATAAAAGTTTTTTAAAAAAGCTAAAAGCAAAAGAGAAAGAGATTGACAATAAAATAAAAAATCATCAAAAAGTTAATCCAAAAGATATAGATGAGATTGAAGCTTTGGCATTTGATGCTATGAAATATATGTTATTTACCAATCCAGATAAGTTTTTAAAAATAACCGAGCTTAAAAACTACAAATTTAAGTTTAACCTAAAAGATATAGGCAAAAGAAGCGATGTTGTAAATAAAAATGTAAAAAGATAAATACACAAACATTACACAAAATTATATTATAATGATGGTATCGCTTTTTTGGAGGATACCATGAAACTAAAACAGCTTTATATAGAGTTTACAAGACTTGCAGATTATCTGAAATCTCCTGCACTTTTGTTTGCCAGACTTGCAGTTGCCTACGGGTTTTATGAACCTGCTATGATGAAGTGGAGCGATATACATGCCATTGCCGACTGGTTTGCCAGTATGAACTATCCGCTTCCTCTTTTTAATGCATATGCGGCGGCAACTACCGAGATAAGCGGTGTTGTTTTACTAACACTTGGTCTTTTTACAAGACTTATAAGCATCCCTCTTATAGTTGTTATGATAGTAGCCATCTTGACTGTGCATTTGCCACACGGATTTCAGGCAGGCAACAACGGTTTTGAGATACCGCTTTATTATATGATATTTTTACTTATCTTTGTATCCCATGGGGCAGGCAGGTTCAGTATAGATCATCTGATATTTGGAAAAGACAAATAGTTATGAGATATCTAGCTCTTAGAGGTAGAACATTTCCGACAGATTTAAATCATGCCGGTTCCGCATTTGGCGGTTTTATAATGTCAAAAATGGACAAAGCGGCTTCCATAGCCGTAGAAGATATAGTTTACTCGCCTGCAGTTACCGTTTCGGTAAGCGATTTGCATTTTTTAAAACCTGTTAACAACGGAGATATATTTAGTGTTTATACAGAGATAATCAAGATTGGAAACACCTCTATAACTATCCATGTTATGGTTGAAACAAAATGCAAAGAAACAAGGAAAGAACATATCGTAACAGAAGCTGATTTTGTTTTCGTTACAGTTGATGAAAACAAAAAGCCGATTCCTGTAAGATCAGTTTTAAGAGAGGATGTTTCTGAAGATATATTAAAGTTGATTGAGGAAAAGTAGATGGAAGAGTTTTTTAAATTTTCAAGACAACTGGCAACACATGATTTTCCGATTCTTTGGTTTTTGATAAACTCATTTGTAGTTGTTGCCATAATTGCCGCTATTGTTGTATATATTTATGACAGATTTATACAACGAGAAAACCAGATACTTATAAATTATCCACTAATCGGGCATCTTAGATACTTTTTTTATGCTCTTAGAGACCCTATGAGACAGTATTTTGGAGATGAAAAATTTTTTGATTCTTTTGACAAGGTAAAATGGGTTTACAATGCTGCCACAAACAAGTCACCTTATGCTTCTTTTTCACCCGAACAGCCTGTAAAAGGTGCTAAAATCGCACTTAAAAATGCAAACTGTGTCTTAAATACCGAAGATGTAAGCGATGACTTCAGTGTAACTTTTGGCTCAAAAAACTGTCCGAACAAATTCAGATCAAAATCTATCGTGGGTAGAAGTGCTATGAGTGACGGTGCTATATCACCTGAAGGCACAAGAGCATTTGCAAAAGGTGCATATCTTGGAGGTTTTCCCATAAATACCGGTGAAGGAGGACTTACAAGCAACTTCTTGTATACACACAGATTCAAAAAAGAAAACGACAAATATCTCGAAGTGGTTGAAGGAACTTTTTTTGCCAAAGCTGTATACAGGATTGTAAGTTTTTTTATAAATCCTTCTGTTGCCAAAAGGGTATACAAACATTTGATACTTGATGATGATATAGCAGATACATATCTGTTTGACAACATGATATGCTACAGAGTTAACTGGAAAGCACCTTTGGTTGAGTTTCCGCAAACTGTTCCAGATGATTTGCCGGACATTATACTCCAAATTGGAAGCGGACTATACGGTGTAAGAGATGAAAAAGGTGAGTTTGATCCAATTAGATACCAAAAAGTTATGAGTTTTTGCAAAATGACCGAGATAAAAATGGCTCAGGGTGCAAAACAAACAGGTGGAAAACTTTTGGCTGAAAAAGTAACTCCTGCTATAGCATACTACAGAGGAGTAGAACCTTATAAGAACTTGTTTTCACCAAACCAGTTTCCGTATGCAAAAACTTTGGAGGAGTTGTTTGATTTTATAGGCAAACTAAAAGAATTAAGTAAAAAACCTGTAGGTGTAAAGATAGTCATATCTTCAAAAGAGAGTTTTGTAGAGTATGCGAAACTTATAAAAGAAAGAGTAGAATCAAACTCAGATGCTTATCCTGATTTTATTTCTATAGACGGAGGTGATGGAGGAAGCGGTGCGGCACCGCTTGAGATGATGATGAGCATAGGTATGGCTATACAAAAAGCGGTATTTATAGCTGATGATGTGTTAAAAGAGTTTGGTGTGAGAAATTATGTTAAAATTATAGCGAGTGAAAAAGTTTTAACACCGGATGATGTTGTTATACTTAAAGCCATAGGTGCCGATTATATAGCAATAGCCAGAGCATTTATGATGAGTGCCGGATGTATAAGAGCTAGAGAGTGTTCAGGAGCAAACGGAAGAGCATGTCCGGTGGGGCTTGCAACCCAGGATCCAAAAAAAAGAGCATCATATCTGGTTGAGCAAAAAGCAAGACATGTTGCATCTTATCATGATCAACTGTTACACGGTGTAAGACAGCTGTTGGCAGTTATGGGTAAACGCTCTGTAAATGAACTTGACCAAAAAGATCTGTTGTTTAAAGACCCTTACGGTAAAACATATAACAACCTCAGCAGGTTTTTTGAAGATTCTATAGTTTAGTATATATTGATTAAGAGGTGATGATGAGAGTTGATGTCGTATTTGTCGGGACAAAATTTTTATATAATGAAGGTTTGAGTGAATATGGATTAAGAGAAATAAAAAAAGAATTTGATGTAGTAAACTCCATAATCTACTTTAAAGATATGGACAACTCTGTTTTTTTGCAGCTTGAACACCTTTTTAACGAAAAAACAAATCTGTTTGTATTTGCAAGCAGACAAAATTTCGCAACAGTTTCAAAAATAATTTCAACCATATCAGAGGACAATCTTGAGTTAAAAGATGAAGTTTTGATTCCCTCAAAAGTTGAAATATACGACAAACAGAGCTATCTGGTAGAGTATAACGGCACAAAAGCAAACATAGTTTTGCTTGATGATAGTCTGAAAATATCAAATCTTTATATAAAGAATGAAAACAAAACAGGGAAATTTCAGCTTTTTGACGAAAATATAGAGAGTGCCAGAGTTTTGTTTGAGCCTCTTTCATCCACTTTTGATGTAAGGCTGGAGTTTGTAAACATGGTTGATGGCTGGGTGGAAGTTACAGTAAGTTCAAAAAAAATGTATGGAGACATAACAAATTTTATAAATTCTGCCAAGAAACTTTTACCAAACAATATCATAGTAACAGACAACATGTTTTCTTATATCATAGAAACTCTTTCATCACAAAACAAGACCGTAACATTTGCAGAGAGTTGCACAGGCGGACTTCTGACATATATGCTGACAAAAAACAACGGTGCATCAAAAATCTTAAACGGCTCACTTGTAACTTACTCAAACCATCTTAAAGAAAACTGGCTTGCAGTAAGCAGCTTGGCACTCGAAGAGTGGGGAGCGGTTAGCAGTGAAGTTGTAAAAGAGATGAGTGAAGGTGCTTTGGGGGTGAGTGAAGCTGATTTTGCCGTAAGTGTAAGCGGTATAGCAGGGGATAGCGGAGGAAGTGAGCTAAAACCTGTCGGAACAGTTTATATAGGTGTTAGAAACAAAGAAAAGCATATAGAGGAAAAATTTCTGTTTAAGGGAGACAGAAATTACATCCAGCTTCAATCTGCTCTTATG
>WFOM01000114.1 GCA_015488075.1 Helicobacteraceae bacterium
GCATCAGCTGTTCTGCCGGCATCTCAAGAGAAAAAAATGCCACACCCTTGTTTTGGTTTATAAGGTGTGTAACGGTATTTAGTGCAAAGCTTGTTTTTCCCATAGCGGGTCTTGCGGCAATTATGACAAGATCCCCTTTACCATAGCCTGTTGTCATTTTATTTAAGTCTCTAAAGCCTGTATCTACTCCAACAAGTATAGAATCGCCTCTAGCTTTCATCTCTTTTATATACTCTAAAGTATCGTATGTGAGTGCTTTAGAGTCTTTAAATTCGCTTGATTCGTTTTGGCTAGTTATCTCATATAACTTTTTCTCAACTAAATTTATAACTTCATTGCTAGGAAGGTCATCCTCTATAGTTACCTTTTTTATCTCTGTTGTAAGTGTTAACAGATGCCTTTTTAATGCCTTGTCTTTTAGTTCGTCTATATATGCTTTTGTATTTGATATAGGACTGGTTGCAAGGATTTCCAAAAGAGCATTTTCATCAAATTTTTTGGCTTTTATCAGTTCTTTTTTGATGAACTCTTCGTCAATCGGTTCATCATTTGTATAGAGTGTCTGTATAGCTTCATATATATTTTGGTGGGCAGGGTGGTAAAAATCATCTTTTTTCAAGATGCTGTTTATTTCGTCAAACTGTCCCGGTTCAAAGATGACAGAGCTAAGTATACTTCGTTCAATGTTTAGGTTGTATAGGTTTTCAGTCATCACATTCTCCTGCCATCTTCTCAACTTCATCTACAAATCTTTTAACCAAATCTTTCTCCTCAAGGTTTGCAACAACTTCACCTTTGACCATAACAAGACCTTTGCCTTTACCGTAAGCTATGGCAACATCTGCATGTTTTGCTTCACCTATGGCATTTACAACACATCCCATTACACTTACATCAAGAGGTTTTTTGATATGTTTTGTTTTTTCTTCTATCTGGGCTACTGCACTTACAAGGTCGGCTTCTATCCTTCCACAGGTCGGACATGATATGATGTTTAGACCATCCTTCGCTACACCTGCATCTTTTAGTATGGCTTTACCGACTTTTACTTCCTCTTCAAGCTCACCTGTTATGCTGACTCTTATGGTATCACCTATACCGTCAAGTAAAAGTGAACCTATACCTATGGCACTTTTTATAGTTGCATGAAATTTTGTTCCGGCTTCCGTTACTCCAAGGTGAAAAGGGTAGTTGTTTTTTGGACGAAGCATTCTGTAAGCTTTTGTCATCCTTTCTACATCACTTGCTTTTAGCGATATTTTTATATCTGTAAATCCCAAATCCTCAAGATATTTTATATTATACTCCGCACTTGCTACCATCCCTTCGGGAGTTTGTCCGTATCTGTCTTCAAACTCTTTTTCCAGACTTCCCGCATTTACACCGATCCTGATCGGTATGTTTCGCTCACTGCAGGCTTTTACAACTTCTTTTACTTTCCACTTCTCGCCTATATTTCCGGGATTTATCCTTATACAGTCAACTGTTTCGGCGGCTATCAGAGCATATTTGTAGTTAAAATGTATATCTGCTACAAGCGGGAGTGATATCTGTTTTTTTATCTCTTTAAGTGCAAGGGCATCTTCCATATCAGGCACTGCTACACGAACTATGTCACACCCTGCAAAGTGCAGTCTGTTTATCTGCTCGACTGTTGCTGTTACATTTTTTGTATCTGAGTATGTCATAGACTGCACAGATATCGGTGCATCACCGCCTATGGCAACATTGCCCACATATATCTTTTTTGTAGGATATCTTTTTATCATGACAAACCTGTTTTTTATTTGAATTGTATCTAAAAAAGGAATAATTTTTGCTAAAAAATTTAAAAAAGGTTAATTATGGCTATATATCAAACAGATGGAAAAAAACTTTTAAATGCCGAGTATGATGTTGAGATAAAAGTTAATGATATTATAGACGGTATGAGGGTTTTATCGGTAGATAAAAGAAGTGCAGAAGAAGTGGGTGTTTTTTTGCTTGAATCAAACGGTATGGTTACTTGTTATGTGTTTGATGAGATATATATAGTTGGAAAATCAGACAGTTTTGATACTTTGGTTGATGCTGTAAATGCTTGGAA
>WFOM01000115.1 GCA_015488075.1 Helicobacteraceae bacterium
ATCATAGCGGTATCACTTTGTTCATTACAGCATGAGAGTGCTTTTTGAATCTCGTCTTTTTTGTAGCCGAGTGATTCAAGTGCCATTGAAGCTTCGGTAAATGCAGAAGTTTTTGCACTGTTTTCACCCTCTCCCAGTAAAACGGTGTCAAAACCGTTTAGCTCAACCAAAATTCTTCCAGCACTTTTTGGTCCAATACCCGGAACTTTTTTAAGCCTTTTTATATCGTTTGAAGATATGATGTCGGCAAATTCAAAAGGTGAAAAAGTAGAACAGATTGAGAGTGCAACTTTGGGTCCTACACCGCTAATCTTTAAAAGTTTTTCAAAAAGCTGTTTTTCCTTTTTATCACTAAATCCGTAAAGTTGCTGAGAATCTTCCCTTACTATAAAAGTAGTATGTAAAAAAACCTCTTCTTCAAGATTTGCATATGTGTTAAGCGATATTAGCACCTCATAAACCACACCTCTTACATCTACCAAAACTCTGTTTGGCTCTTTTGCCTCAACTTTTCCCTTCAAAGCCGCTATCATCAAAAATCCTCATTTAAAGGCATAATTTTATAAACACCCTCTTCAAGTTTTACAACCCCGAAAACCTTGTTTTTTTCATCTTCTTCTATCCTGTAAACTATCTCAAGAGGCGGGTCTATAAGATGGGCTTTTATTTCATTATAACCCATCCATCTGTCCTTGTTTATAATCCTTGCTTTTAGTATATCTTCTTGTATGTCGTTTACTTTGTGCATGGCAATATCAAGTTTGTATTGCAAATCTTTTATCTCTTTTTTTATCTCTAAAAGTTTGTCTTTTTGTGCCTGGTAAATTTTGTATTGTTTTATAAACTCTTTTGGCGGTTTCAAGCCGTTCTTTTTATAGTTTATCAGCCTTTTTTTCAAGTCATTAAAAGGTGCTATGTTTTTCTTTACAATCTGAAGATATTTTTCCTGTTCTTTTGTCAATGCATAAATTTTTTCTTCAAGTTCATCTATAAAATCCTGGTTTTTTTCAATGTTGTCGTCACTCGGTTTTATCCTTGGGTCAATTGTAAAAATATTTTCACTACCTCTCATAGAGTTTATAATTATAAATGCCGAACAGCTTGCTTTTACATATGAACCGCAGACATCTATAGTGATTTCCCTTGCTTTTATGGTTCCTCCTACAGCCTGGGATATACGAACCTCATTAGCCTCTATATACCCGTGTTCAAGTCTTGTAACTTTTACTTTTTTGCCTTTTAATGTTCCTTTATGTATGTTTATTTCAATCTCGTCTGCTTTTATATTTGATGTTTTGTGAGTCTGACCTCCAATTTTGACTGTTTTTGCAACTATATTTGTATTTGAACCTACATTTCCCTCAACATCGACTTTGGTTACCTCTACATCCATACCAGAGCCTATGGCATCCTTTATAAGATCTTTTTCTGTAACCTTGACTGTCACATCAGAATCTACTCCAACGGTTATGGAACCTGTTGTTTTAAAACTTATCTCATCTATGTCAGCTTCAGATTTTACAGTGTATTTGTTATCTTCAAATGCGATATATCCGTTTTGTTTGGCATAATATTTTATGCTTTCCTCATCCTCTTTTATATATATGGTTTCTTCATCTATTTCAAAATCTATCGATAACTCTTCTTTTGGATCTTTGGCAGGTATATACACACCGTTGCATGCTCTTCCGGGCTCTCCGGGTCTTGGTTTTAGATACTCTATAAGAAGTTCATCTTTTTGAACACTCTGTATAAATCCTCTGTTTGCATAATCAACTCTATCATTATCTTTTTTCTCATCTTGTTTGTAATGAAATACTATCTGTGCATCTATAGTATCTGTAGGTTCATAAGACTCGGCTATTAGATAAGTTTTAACATTTTCAAAATCTACAACTTCTGAGACTTTTACTTCTGCATAAAGCTTGGCGACAGTGTCATAAAAAGGCTTGTCAAAAACATCTATAAAAATTCCGGCTCTTACTTTGTGTTTGTTTATATACTCTTTTAAATCATCTCTCAAACCGTCATAATACCTTAAAACCGATCCTTCTTTTACCTGCATATATATTTTGCACTTTGTAGCATTTGCTCCTATAAGTAACTTAAAATCATCTAAAGAATTTTTTATTTTACTTTTTGAAAAAACCTCTATCTCATATACCTGTTTTATAAAAAAATCTTCACTCAAAAAATCTTTTTTTGGTATGTTTTTAAGCTCGTATTTATCTACTTCACTCCAATCACCGTTAGCACTTTTTTTTATGTATGTCTGAACACTCAAAATGTTAAAGTCCACATTTTCTATTTTTGTATCATAATCTTTTGCTATCTTGTTTAATTCTTTTGGAACACTCTCACATCTGACAACAGTAGGTTTGATTTTTCTTATGGTGGATTCTTCTTTCTTTGAGCCAAAAAGTGCCATAATATGCCTTAAAATTTACAGTTTGCTTATTTTAATATAATTTTTGTTAAAATTTCGTAAAAAAGTTAACAAAATATGATAAAAGCTATATTTACCAATAGTTTTGGGATACTTTTCTCAAGGATACTCGGATTTTTAAGAGACCTTCTTATGGCATCACAAATAGGTGCAAATCTTTACAGCGACATTTTTTTCATAGCTTTTAAACTTCCAAACC
>WFOM01000116.1 GCA_015488075.1 Helicobacteraceae bacterium
TCTATAGACTCAACCTTTTTTCTGGGATTTTTTTTGTCGGTTGTGGATAAAAAAAGATTTAACACAGTCCCTTTACTCATAGTTCACCTGTATTTGATTTATTTGTGATATTATATATAAAAATTGCTAATTTTAGAAGAGAAATTAAAAAGGGGAATATCGGTAGCAAGTTATAGTGCAACCCACAAGGAGTTGCTTACAAATTATTTTATTTTAGTATGACCGTCTTTTGTATGACCTTTTAAGTCAACCCAGTGCATTTCAAGTTTGTCACCTTTTTTTGCACCAAGAGGAGAAGCTTTAAATTCAAATTTGATTATAGGGTTTTTAGATAAAAACTGGCTTGTGCTTGCATCAAGAGCAACTTTACCGTTAACATGAGCATCCCAATGAGTTATAAAGTTTGCATTGTCTCTGCTACCTGTTTTTTTCTGAGCTATATCATAAGTCATCATCTCATGTTTAGCCATAACTTTAACTTTTACAACATCACCTTTTAATTTTGCTTTTATTCTCATTTTCTCACCTTTTTAAAATTTTTTTATCTAAAGATTAACCTTCACATCCGCCAAGAGCAACATTTAGAGTCTTTTTACCCATATAAAGTTTGCCGTCTTTACCTTTTGCTACCGCATAAACAGAACCAGACTGTTTCATTTTTATTTTTATTTGGTAGTGAGGGATTGAAGCTTCGTTTTGATCAAAAACTATAACCAATGATTCAGGGTTTGTATCTTGTAGTATAGCTACAGATTCAAAATCACCGTCACATTTTACTTCAACAGGAACTGCACCACCGTTTGCAGCAGTATCTGGTGTTTTTACATTTATTTTTTCATTTACAGTAGCATCTGTTCCGTAAAGAGCTTTTATAGCATCTTTAACATTTTTAGCTTTCCAAGCATCAGGCTGAGCTTTTCTGTGATCAACAGCACTTAGAGTTGGAGCAACTGCCATTACAGCAGCTGCCGTTGCACCGGCTTTTAAAAAACTTCTTCTTTCCATTTCGTTTCCTTTCAGTTTTTCTTTTATAATTTTATATTATCTTTTATTTACTTTGGTTAACTATCCAGTCAACCACAGCTTTAACCTGGTCATCGCTAAGTGATGAACCACCTTTTGCAGGCATACCCGCATCTGTTCCTTTTATAGCATTATGATAAACTTTGTCCATACCTTGTGCTATTATCGGTTTCCAAGCAGCTTTGTCTCCCGGTTCAGGGGCAGCTCCGGTTCCGTGACACATAGCACAGTTTTCAGCATAAGCTTTTTTAGGATCAAAGCTTGATGTTTCCTTTTTAGGCGGAAGATCTCTTTTAACCGACATAGGCGGTAGGAATTCGCTTATACCAGGACCTTTTATATATGTAATTTTGGCAGTTGGTTTTTGACAGTTTTGCATACATCTTGTAGATATATCGCTTAGTCTTATACCGCCATATTGTTTTGGATCATGATAAAATGCTCTTACATCATCAAGTGCACCCATACCTCTTATGTTAGGAACAAAACCGTCTCTGTTTGGCATTTTGATATGAGTGAATTTTTCTTGATTTAGAACATATTCTTCATCAACTTCTTCACCGTCTATTTTAAACTCGTTTAGGTTTAGTATATATGCAACTATAGAGTATACCTGATTTGTTGTCAGTTGTTTTGTTTTAGGGTGAGGCATACCGTCTTTTATATACCACCATAGAGTTGAAGCTTCAGGCCAGTATGAACCAAATACTCTAACCGGACCGTCATCAGCTTCACCAAGTCTTTGGTTGACAAGTGTTTTTTGTAATTCGTATGCATTACCTTTAGATAGTGCAGGATATATTCCCGCTTCTCCTGCTGCACCGCTACCAAAGTCACCGTGACACATTATACAGTATTGCTCATATAGCTCTTCACCCTCTTCGGCAGTTCCATGTCCCGGAGGCGGAGGTGAAGTAGGAGTTACATCTGTATCCCATGCTGCAAGTTCAGCTTTGGTTGCAGGTCTTCCTTTGTTATATTTTATAGCATCGTTTGCAAAATGAAAAACAGGCTTTTTACCGTCATATGTAACTTTTGCAGTAGCTTCTACAGCTTCTTTGTTTACATAGTATGGTCCTGTTTTGTCTCCGACAATCGGATAGTAAACACCACCGTCTATAGTTTTCTTACCGTTCCAGCTGTAAACTGTGCTTGATGTTGAAGCACCTTTTACAGCAGCATCTGCTGAAGGAGATTCGCCGTTACAAGCAGTTATAAAGAGTGCTGTAGCAGCTGCTATGCTACCTGCTATTGCTATTTTTGTTGCTTTTTTCATTATGCTTTACCCCCTTCATCTATTACAACTCTGCCGTCTTTGGCTCTTTTAAGTTTAGATCTTACTTGAACATGAGTTACAGAGCCGTCTTTGTTGACTTTCCATGTCTCAATCGCATTTCTGTGGTAAACTGCCTCAACACCTACTGCGGTAACTTCTTGATCAACTGTCGGTTGAATGTTACCTTCATCATCATAAGCTCTTGATGCAAGAACCAGTTCTTCACCTTTTTTGAACTTATGCATATAACTGAATCTTGTCCAACATTTAGGAAGAACAAGACCTTTTAGTTTTGCAGGTTTCCATGTTTTTCCACCGTCAAGTGAAATATCTACACCTCTTATGGTTCCAAAACCGCTCCATGCAAGACCTTCTATCTCTATCCATTCACCGTCTTTAAGGTTTTGCCATCCTTTTTCAGGTGAAGGTTTGACTATAGTAGAGTTTACTTCATTTGCATAGAAATGTTGTATAGCTTTTCCGTCAGGTCTAAGAGCTGTGTATTTTGATGTTTCTTCTTTACAGAAGTAAGGATCGGTTGAGAACTCTATCCTTTTTAGCCATTTAACACAAAGGTTTCCTTCCCATCCCGGAACTAAAAGTCTTATAGGATAACCTTGTTCTGGTCTTAATGCTTCACCGTTTTGAGCCCAAACTATCATAGCATCATCTAAAACTTTCTCGATAGGTATAGTTCTACCCATGCTTGAGCTGTCACCGCCTTCTGCAAGCATCCATTGTGTTCCAGGTTTAAGACCCAAATCTTTTACTATGGTTTTTATATATACACCTGTCCATTGTGCACAACTCATAAAACCTTTGGCGAACTGAAGTGAGTTGTATTGTGGTCCTCTCCATTCCTGACCACCGTTAGCCGGACATTCTACGAAATGGATTCTTGTAACACTCGGATATCTTTTTAGTTCATCCATAGTAAGAACTATCTCTTTTTCGGTTCCGTTTATCATAAGTCTGTGTTTGTTTGGATCTATCGTAGGTGTTCCACCATGGTGTCTGTTAAAGAAAAGACCGTTTGGTGTTATGATACCTTCAGACTCATGTATAGGAGTAACTGCGATTGATGCTCTCCAGTTACCTGAAGCAAGAAGTTTTGTATTTCTTCTTACAACATTGTGTTCATAAGGTGAAGGCATACCGTATCTATTGTAAGTTACAGGATCTCCCCATTTTGTAGCCCATTCAGGCTCTTCAAGTATGTTAGGATCTCCCTCACCTTTTGTTTCAGAAGCAAGTAAAGAGCTTCCTGCAAGAGCGGTTGCGGATAAAGCAGCAGCACTCTTGAAGAAATCTCTTCTGCTTTTAACCTCTACTTCATTCTCAACAGAGTCTGAAGCATTTTGAGTTTTGTTTTTATCCATCTTCATTTCCCCTTTTGGTTTATTTTATTAAAGGATGAGAAGCACCACTTTAATTTTATGGAAAAATTATCAACTGACATTATACAAAATTAATCTTGAACAAAACTTCTGTTTTTGCATTAAATAGTGC
>WFOM01000117.1 GCA_015488075.1 Helicobacteraceae bacterium
CTATCTCAGCTATGATAATACTAAAAAGGTTTTTAAAAATTGTATAGCTTTTTTGCTAAACTTTAGTATAATTGCGAAAAATTTAAGTTAGGAAGATGATATGGCACTAAATGTATATTATGACAAAGATTGTGATTTAAGCATCATAAGAAGTAAAACTGTTGCTATGATAGGGTTTGGAAGTCAAGGTCATGCACACGCAGAAAACCTTAGAGATAGCGGTGTAAATGTAGTAGTGGGTCTTAGAAAAGGCGGAAGCAGTTGGGCTAAAGCTGAAGCTAAAGGGTTTGAAGTATTAAGTGTTGCAGAAGCTACAAAAAAAGCTGATGTTGTTATGATACTTCTGCCTGATGAGACTCAAGCTGAGATATATAAAAACGAGATAGAGCCAAACCTAAAAGAGGGTGCTACCATAGCGTTTGGACACGGGTTTAACATCCACTTTGGAAGAATCATCCCAAGAGATGATATAAATGTTATGATGGTTGCTCCAAAAGCTCCTGGACATACCGTTAGAAGCGAGTTTGTAAAAGGTGGCGGTATACCAGACTTAATCGCAGTTGAAAAAGACCCAAGTGGAAACACTAAAGAGCTTGCACTTTCTTATGCTAGTGCAATAGGTGGTGGTAGAACAGGTATAATTGAGACAACTTTTAAAGATGAAACCGAAACCGATCTTTTTGGTGAGCAGGCTGTTCTTTGCGGTGGTGTTTCGGCACTTATACAAGCCGGATTTGAAACACTCGTAGAAGCTGGTTATCCTGAAGAGATGGCTTATTTTGAGTGTCTTCATGAGATGAAACTTATAGTTGATCTCATCTTTGAAGGTGGTATAGCAGATATGAGATACTCTATCTCAAATACTGCAGAGTATGGAGATATGGTAAGCGGTCCAAGGGTTATAAATGAAGAATCAAGAAAAGCTATGAAAGAGATCCTAAAAGAGATTCAAAACGGTAAGTTTGCAAAAGATTTCATACTTGAAGGTCAAACAGGATACCCTAGAATGAATGCCGAGAGAAAAAACCTTGCAAACCATCCTATAGAAGTAACAGGTAGAAGACTAAGAGCTATGATGCCTTGGATAAAAGCCAACAAGATAGTTGATCAGGACAAAAACTAACTCCAACTCTTCTATAAAACTCCCTCAAATCGCCTTTTGGCGATTTTTATGATATAATTTAGTTTATGAGTAAAATTGATGAAAAGAAAGAATATATAGGTATGCTAAAAGCATATTTAAATATAATTATAGCTTTTATACTTGCTATACTATAGGGGCAGGTATATCGAAAATGTATTTAAATGAAAGGATTGATCTACTTTTTTGGTTAGGAGTTATATTTATATTTTTATTTATAGTTCTTTTTGTATTTATATCAAAAAAGGCTCATATAGAAATAAAAAAACTTAAAGATTTAAAGGATTAGTATGGATGCTGGAACTATAGGGATACTGCTAGCTGCTCTTGTAGTTGCCGGAGGTATGATTTATACAACATTTGATATACTTAAAATTGGTAACGATTAAGAAGAATTAAATAAAACTTTTTGTATAATTCCACCTCATTTTATGCGACTGCTCGTATAAAATAGATACTATATACCTATCAGGAGGCTATGATGGCTTTGGATTTGGCGAAAAAACAAGAGATTATCGCAAAATACGGTCGCAATGAAAACGACACCGGTTCAAGTGAAGTTCAAATTGCATTACTTACTGAGAGAATCAATCAGTTGACAGAACACCTAAAAACTCATAAAAAAGATCACTCTTCTAGACTTGGACTTTTAAAATTGGTCGGTCAAAGAAGAAGACTTATGAGATACTTTAAGAAAAAAGACAAAGAAGCTTACAGCAAACTTATAGAGTCTTTGGGCATAAGAGACAACATATAATCAAGTCAGGCTTTTGTCTGACTTTTTAAATCTTCGACAAAAAAACATCCACTGTTTACCAACTTCAGTTACAATGCTTATGTTTAAAAGCTAAAAGAGTATCTGCAAGATTTGATCTTCTTATATTTCTTCGGGTTTTTATTCAGAATTTGCAAGACGAGGTAATTGATGTCACAATTGTTAAACGGAACCGTAAAATGGTTCAATGACGAAAAAGGTTATGGATTTATCCAAAGAGAAAACGGTGAAGGTGATGTATTTGTTCACTTCAGACAAGTAAACAGAACTCATCCGGGAAGAGTAAGTTTAAATGAAGGCCAAAGAGTAACATTTGAGATAGGTGAAGGTCCAAAAGGCCCTCAGGCTCAAAATGTAACACCGCTATAAACAACTATCTAGTTCGTTTTATAAAGCCCTTTCTTTTGGGCTTTTTATAAAAATCAAGTATAATTTTACTTATGTTAATAAATAGATTAAAAGATATACTAAATCGTATAGATGATATAGAGTTTGCTTATCTGTTTGGTTCATATGCACTGCAAACTCAAAACGATAAAAGTGATATAGATATAGCTGTATTTTTAAAAAAAAACGATTTTGAGACAAAACTAAAAGTTCACCATCAAATAGAAAAAGATATAAAAAAAGATATAGATTC
>WFOM01000118.1 GCA_015488075.1 Helicobacteraceae bacterium
GATATCTTTGGTATCTTCTTATAAAACTGCAGCAGGCTTCTGGGCAGCAAAAGAGGCTTTTTCAAAGGCTCTTGGAACAGGGATAGGAAAAGAATGCGGTTTTTTTGATATAAAAATATATAAAGACAAAAACAACAAACCACATTTAGCTGTTTCAAAAAAAATTGTAGAAAAATACAATATAAAAAATGTAAAACTTTCTATATCTCATGAAGAAGAGTTTGCAGTGGCAGTAGTTGTTATAGTATCAACCGCCACCGACAAAGTCGAGGAATTCTAATCTGTCATTCTCTTTAGGTTTAAACTCATTCCATTTGTCCTGTTTAACTATATTCATATTTACAGCTGCAGCCATAACTTTATCTGTCAAAGAAAGTTCATCTATAATCTCTTTTAGTGTTACATTATCTTTAAACTCTTTTGTCTGTCCGTTTATAATCAGTTTCATTTTATACCTCCGGGAAACATTATACTTCCAAGTCTGACCATGTTTGAACCACATTCTATTGCCAGTTCAAAATCACCGCTCATCCCCATAGAACATATACTAACATTTTCCAAATCTTGAAATATTTTGTAAGTTGTATCAAATGACTGCTTAATCTTTTCTTTGTCATCTGTATGAGCTCCTATACTCATAACACCTTTTAAGTTTATATTTGGACAGTTCTCTCTTATCTCGTAAAATGCATCTTTTGCAACTTCAGGCAAAAATCCGTGCTTACTCTCCTCTTTTGCAGAGTTTATCTGCAAAAGTGTATCTAAAACCATATCCCTTTTTTGAAGTTTTTTTTGAAGTTCATAAGCCAGCTCCAAACTGTCAAGAGACTGAAACAAAAACGGATTTATATCAAGCAGATTGTTTATCTTGTTTTTTTGCAGACTACCTATAAAATGCCATTCAAGCGGTAGGTCTTCAAGTTCATTTGCTTTTTTTCTCAAATCCTGGACACGGTTTTCACCAAAAGCTCTCTGTCCTATCTCATACAGTTTTTTTACTGCCTGGCTGTCTACATATTTGCTTGCAGCTACAATCTTTACTATATGATGGGAAGAAACGGCAAGTCTTGCTTTCTCTACTCTTGTTATAATCTCGTCTATATAAAGTCTATACTCTTCTTTTGTCATTATCTACCCCATAAGCCTGTTTATATCGTTGTATAGCCCAAGTCCCATAAGACCAAAAAGTATCACCCATCCTGCTATGGTTAGTTTAACCAAAACAGCTTCACTCGGTTCTTTTTTAGTCAAAAGTTCATAAAGATTAAACATTATATGCCCGCCGTCAAGTGCCGGGATAGGCAACAGATTTAAAACTCCAAGGTTTACAGAAATCAGTGCCGCAAAGAAAAATACGGCCATCCACCCCGCATCAGCCGCATCTGCAGTCACTTTTACTATAGAGACAACTCCGCCGAGTTCTTTTGCCGGAACCTCACCGGTTATAAGCTTTTTAAGTCCGTCAAATATAAGCATGGATGACCATACTGTTTTGTCCCATGCATATTTAAAGCTCTCTAAAAGTCCCAAATCAAGTTTTACAAAACCGTCTTTTGAAGCACTTATACCTATCATCCTTCGTTTTATAGGTTTTCCAAACTGGTCTTTGCTCTCTAATAGTGTAGGTTTTAATGTTTTAAACTCTATATAGCCGTTTCTGTATATTTTTAAATTAAGTTCTCCTTTGGATGTGGCTATAATCTGTGCCATCTCATTCCATGTTTTTACTTTTTGAGAGTTTATCTCCAAAATCTTGTCTTTTGGTTTGAGCCCGGCAAGCTGAGCAGGCGAGTTTTCAACTACACTCCCTATAACCGGTTCAAGAACATTAGGTCCACCAAGAGCTATAAAAAAGAAAAAAAGATATGCAAGAACAAAATTGGCAAAAGGACCTGCCAAAAGTATAGATATCCTTTGAAGTGGTGTTTTGGTATTGTAACTGTCTTTGTCATAACTTCTTTTTGTGGGATTAGTGTCATCCTGCCCTTTCATCTTTACATACCCGCCTACAGGTATGGCAGATATCTGCCAGGTAGTATCAAATGCACGAAAAGAAAAAAGCCTTTTACCAAAACCGATGGAAAAAACCTCAACATACACACCGTTTAGTCTTGCAACAAGGTAGTGTCCTAGTTCATGAAAAAATATAAGAACAGAAAGTATTACAATTGATACCAGATAACCCATTATTTACCGTCCTTTTGCATAGCATATCTAAATCCCCAAAGATATTCAAAACCACTATACAATGTCAAAACAACTGCCAGCCAAAGCAACACATCTCCATAAGGCCATCTCATAAGCAAAAATCCTATGGCAAACATTTGTGAAACAGTTTTAAGTTTACCCGAAAAACTAGCTTTAACACTTATACCCTCACCAAGTGCTACTGTTCTAAGACCGGTTATAAAAAGCTCTCTTACTATTATAATGTATATAGCCCAGGGATTTGCTTCACCTACCACCATAAGACCCAAAAAAGCAGCAAGTGTAAGCATCTTGTCTGCAAGCGGGTCAAGTATGGCTCCAAGCAGAGTGCTTTGATTCCACTCTCTTGCTATATATCCGTCAAAAAAATCCGTAACACTTGCCAAAACAAACAACAATGCACTAAAATAGTAGTTCCAGCTTATATCAAACCCGTTATTTGTAAAAAACTGCGGATTTAATATCACCCAAAACATCAAAGGTGCCAAAACAATTCTAATAGATGCTAAAATATTCGGTAAATTTATCATATTCGCAATGATACCAATAGTTTGTTAATTTTTTTTAAAACATTACAGCTTTTGTTTTAATTAATTTTTTTGTCAATTTCTTTATTTATTTGTTTTTATTATAATACATTTATTATATTTGACAAAAGGAAAAATTATGAAACAAAAAATTTTGTTTTTGCTGATGTTTTGCAGCA
>WFOM01000119.1 GCA_015488075.1 Helicobacteraceae bacterium
ATGATGAACCGTTTGATCCAAATGTGCATAATGCCGTCCAAAGTGTTGATCATGACGAAAAAGAAAGCGGTGAGATAGTTCAAACCTTTCAAACAGGTTATAAGTATAAAGGTAGAACTTTAAGAGAAGCTATGGTGGTAGTTGCCAACTAACTGCCACTTATGTGGCTTTTGAAATTTTAAAAAAAGGTTACAATTCCAACCGGAATAACCAAACAAATTTAACCAAACAAAGGAGAGAAGAAAATGAGTAAAGTAATAGGTATAGATTTAGGAACAACAAACTCATGTGTTGCGGTTTATGAAGGCGGTGAAGCAAAAATTATCCCAAACAAAGAGGGTAAAAATACAACTCCTTCAGTTGTTGCTTTTACAGACAAAGGTGAAGTTTTAGTCGGTGATCCTGCAAAAAGACAGGCTATAACAAACCCTAAAAGAACTATAAGCTCTGTTAAAAGAATCATGGGTCTTATGTATAATGAAGAAAAAACAAAAGAGGCTATGAGTAAGGTAACTTACGACATAGTTGACAAAAACGGTATGGCCTGTGTAAATGTTGACGGAAAAGTTTACACACCTCAGGAAATTTCAGCCAAAATACTAATGAAACTAAAAGAGGATGCGGAAGCATATCTAGGTGAAGAGGTTACTGAAGCGGTAATTACTGTTCCGGCATACTTTAACGATGCACAAAGAAAAGCTACAAAAGAAGCAGGAGCAATCGCAGGACTGAATGTTTTAAGAATTATAAACGAGCCGACAGCTTCAGCACTTGCATACGGACTTGATAAAAAAGATGAAGAAAATGTTTTGGTTTATGACCTTGGTGGTGGAACATTTGATGTTACCACACTTGAGATAAGTGATGGAACATTTGAAGTTTTGTCAACTGACGGTAATGCATTTTTGGGTGGTGATGATTTTGACAACAGGATAGTTGACTTTTTAAATGATGAGTTCAAAGCAAGTCACGGTATAGACCTAAAACAGGACAAAATGGCACTTCAAAGACTTAAAGATGCAGCTGAAAATGCTAAAAAAGAGTTAAGTAGTGCAAATGAAACTGAAATAAATCTACCGTTTATCACTATGACAGAAGCTGGACCTCAGCACCTCGTTGTAAAACTGACAAGAGCAAAATTTGAGTCTATGATAGATGATCTTGTTCAAGAAACACTAAGTCATATAGATACTGCAATGAAAGATGCAGACTTAAGCAAAGAGGATATAAAAGAAGTTATAATGGTTGGTGGATCAACCAGAGTTCCAAAAGTTCAAGAGGTTGTAAGCAACTACTTTAACGGAAAACAACTTAACAAAGGTGTAAACCCTGATGAAGTTGTTGCAGCAGGTGCGGCAATACAGGGAGGTGTATTAAAAGGTGATGTTAAAGATGTATTGTTGCTTGATGTTACACCGCTTAGCCTTGGAATCGAGACACTTGGAGGTGTTACAACCAAGATAATAGAAAAGGGAACTACAATTCCTGTTAAAAAATCTCAAGTGTTCTCAACAGCAGAAGATAACCAACCGGCAGTTACCATACATGTTGTTCAAGGTGAAAGAGAGTTTGCCAAAGATAACAAATCGCTTGGACAGTTTGAGCTTAGCGGTATCCCGCCAGCTCCAAGAGGTGTGCCACAAATAGAAGTTACATTTGACATAGATGCAAACGGTATCTTAAATGTTAGTGCAAAAGACAAAGGAACAGGAAAAGAGCAAAAAATTACTATTACGGGCTCAACAGGTCTTAGCGAAGAAGAGATTGAGAAAATGATAAAAGATGCAGAAGCTCACAAAGCAGAAGATGAAAAAAGAAAAGCTTTGGTAGATGCAAGAAATCAGGCTGATGCACTTATAGCACAAACTGAAAAAACCCTAAAAGAAGCAGGTGAGAGTATAGATGCTTCTGAAAAAGAAAAAATTGAAGCTGCCATAAAAGAGCTTCAAGAGATACTAAAAGATGAAAATGCTACAAAAGAAAAAATAGAAGAAGGTGTTAAAAAACTGACTGAAGCAAGCCACAAACTGGCTGAAGCTATGTATAAAAAAGAACAAAATGCACAAAATGCAAATCAAAATCAAGCAGGAGCAGATACTTCGGCAAAAAAAGATGATGACGATGTAATAGATGCAGAGATAGAGTAAAATCTATCTTTGCATTAACATTTATGTGGTAG
>WFOM01000120.1 GCA_015488075.1 Helicobacteraceae bacterium
ATTTTGCATATGCATTTCCAAGGTTGTATAAAACTTTGGCATTGTATGTATCACTTTTGCCAAAACTTTTTTTGTAAAGCTCTATAGCCTTTTTATAATCTCCTGCTTTGTAGTATGCATTTGCCGCATCGTAGTATGCTTTTTCATTATTGTTGTTTTTGGCATATTTTTCAAAATGTTCTGCAGAGTTTTTGTAGTCTTTTTTCTCGTAACTTTTTTCAGCTTTTTTTATATCCAAAAAGTCAAGCAAAGTAGCATGCAGATTTTGGGTATATCCAAACAAAAACATTATCAAAAATATATGTGGAACACCTACTTTTTTCCTTGATGATTTTGAGCTTAATCCTATCAAAACCAAAAGCATACCAAGTCCCAGCGGAAACATAAAAAGCGGTTGGTATTTTTGGACATATTCATCTTTTAGTTTGTGTTTTTTTGCTTTTTTTTCTATCTCGTTTTTGAGTATCTCTATATCTTTGTTCGATATGCTGTAACTGACATATACTCCACCGGTTTTTGTAGCCAAAGAGGCTATATTTTTGTTCAGCTTTGTTATAACGGTTTTGCCTTTGTATGTTAAAAACTCTCCATTTTCAAGCTTTATAGGAGAGCCTTTTTTTGTGGCAACCGCCAAAACATATACAACTATGCCGTTATCTTTAGCAAACTCTATCTCATCGCTAAAATCCTCTTTGTCTCCGCCGTCGCTGAAGATGACAAGATATTTTTTCTCCTCTTTGCCTGCTTTTGCCACTGACTCCAAAAGGGTCTTGAAGCTTGTTCCCTGTTCGGTAATATTTGTGGTATCGAGATTGTCCAAAAGATATATAAGTGCTTCTTTGTCAAATGATAATGGTGAAACGAGGTATGAACCGTTTGCAAAAGCAAGTATGCTTACTCTGTCATTTAAAAGTTTTTCTATAAAATCTTTTGCCTTCTTTTTGGCAAACAAAAGTCTGTTTGGGTAAACATCTGTTGCAAGCATCGAGTTTGATATATCAAGTGCTACAAAAATATCAGAGCTTTTTTGCTCTACTTTAATCTTTTTGTCGTTTATAACAGGATCAGCCAGTGCAACAACAAACAAAACAGAAGCTGTAAAAAACAGCCGGTTTCTGGTTTTTAGGTTCATATGGTTTGATGATGCTCTAAGTCTTTTCATAACCTCTTCGTCAAAAAAGGCGGCAATGTTTTCTTTTTTTGTCAAAATAAGCCAAAACAACACCAAAAGAGGCGGAAGCATATAGTATAAAAACTCCGGATGTAAAAACTTTATCATCCTCTTCCCCTCCTGTTAAGCAGAAAAACATAGAGTAAAAAAGATAAAAGCCCTGTAAAAAGCGGATACTGGTAGTAGTATTTTTTATATGTAAAACTTTTTGCTTTTATGTCACTTTTTTCAAGTTTGTTTATCTCGTCATATACTTTTTTAAGCTCATCCGCATCTCTGGCACCAAAAGCCACTCCTCCGCTTTCCTGTGCCAACTTTATAAGCACATTTTTGTTGTATTCCTCATCTCTTCCTATACCGATGGGATACACTTTTATATGCTCTTTTTTTAAAAGATCCGTTAAAACATCAAGCGGAACTTTGTCAACATTTGGAGTTGAATATCCGTCAGTTAAGACTATGATTATTTTTGATTTTGCTTTTGATTTTTTAAGGAGATTTACCCCCTGGGCTATAGCTGTATAAAGAGCTGTGTATCTGCCGGCTATACCGACATCGAGTCTTTTGGTTATATCTCTTAGTATATTTGTATCATATGTCAGAGGTGAAGCTATATATGCAAAACTTCCAAACACAACAAGACCCAAGTTATCCTCTTTTCGCTTTTGTATAAAATCACCTACTATATCTTTTACAACATCAAATCTGGTTTTAAATATATTTTTATCATCAAAACCTTTTTCACCCATCGAACCGCTTGCATCAAGAACAAGCACTATATCTCTTCCGTGTTTTGGAGTTATGTTGTATATCGCATCTTTGACAGGAGACATCAAAGCAAATATAAACATGGTTATAGCCAGCCATTTTAAAAAAAACATCAAAACAGACGAATCAAGCTGTGATTTTGCAAATATTTTGGTATGTGGGAAAAATATGGAGTTTAGCTTCATCGGACATACAGAAGCACATCCTACAAATATAAGTATAAATGAAAAAACTTTTGGGTATTCGAAATATAACCCGTCAAACATCGCACATCTCTCTGTAAAGAGATATATATTTCAGTGTATCCTCATCAAAAGTTTTGGCAACATCTTTTTTGTATTTGTAAGCTTCAAGATGATTTAGAAGGTTTTTAAACATCTCATGATGTCTTGTTGAGTCATCTTTAAAAACAGCACCGTATTTTGTAAGCTCATAGGCTGCTTTTTTTGTATCGCTCAAATCAACCTGCAAGAGTTTTTCAAGTGCTGTCTTTCTTGTATTTTCTTTTTTTCTGTGTTTAAAATATGTAAAAAGCAAATAAGCAAAAGCCAAAACCAAAACAGAAACTATAACAACCAAAGCACTAAAATAGTATATGGAATAGTCATCAATCTCAACCAATCCTTTAACATCTTTTAGTTTTGACAAAAGCTCTTTTTCATCCATCAGATAAACATCCTTTTTAGTGCTATAGCTTCATTTTCATCTGTATATATCTTTGTAAACCTGATGCCGTCTTTTCTGAAAGTCTCATAAAGTTTTCTGTCATGCTCTATAACTTTTGCTTTATATTTTTTTATGGAGTGTTGGTTAAAATCCCCCTCCAAAACAGCACCGCTTTCAGGGTCAACCAGACTTGCATAACCCATCTCCGGCGGATTTTCCTCCAGTCTGTCTCTGACAACAAGTGCCAAGAGTTCATGTTTTTTTGCCAAAAGCCTGAAGTTTGGAACTTCAAAAAAATCGCTTATAACTATTATCAAAGATTTTCTTTTTATCCTTTTATACAAACTATCAGCTATAAATCCAAAGTCTGCTTTTTTGTTTAAAGCATCAAACTCAAGTATATTTTTAGTTAAAGTATGGACAGATCTTATATTTTTGGATGGTCTTACAAAATCCTCTATAGTGTTTGTGTATATATATGAGCTTAACAGATCGTTGTTTTTTACGGCACTGAACCCAAGCAGTGCATTAAGTTCTGCTATAAGTTCCTGCTTGAATTTTTTTGAGCCGAAATGGACACTGCCGTTTAAAACAGAAACCAAAACTATATTGAGTTCTCTTTCCTCTCTGAAAACCTTCACAAAAGGCTTTTGCATTTTGGCTGTGATGTTCCAGTCTATATGTCTTATATCATCACCGGGAAGATACTCTCTGAGTTCTATAAAGTCATACCCCTCCCCTTTAAAGGATGAAGGATTGTTACCGACCATTTCACTAAAGACCTGTTTTCTTGCCTTTATGAGTATCTTTTTAAGTTTGTTCATATTATGGAATATCAACCGCTTCTAAAACTTTTTGGATAATCTCATCGGTAGTTATACCCTCAGCCTCAGCCTCATATGTAAGCACTATCCTGTGTCTCATTATCTCATTTGCAAGATATGCCACATCTACAGGTGTTACATAATCTTTTCCTCTTAGATAAGCCATAGCTTTTACCGCTTTAAACATATCTATACTTACCCTTGGAGATGCTCCAAAATGTATATAGTTTTTGTATTCATCCAAACCGTAATTTTGAGGATTTCTTGTGGCATCTACAAGATTTATCATATACTCTTCAACCTCTTTGTCTATATGTATATCTTTTATCTCTTTTTTTATGGCATCTATCTCATCTTTGGTTATAACCGCATTTATATCTTCAAAATCTCCCCTTGAGATTCTTCTGGCTATCTCAAGCTCCTCCTCTTTTGTATTGTATGACACAACAAGCTTTAACATAAATCTGTCAAGCTGAGCTTCAGGAAGCATATATACACCTTCTTGTTCTATAGGGTTTTGAGTAGCCATAACGAAAAACGGAGGCTCTATGGTAAATGTGGTATCTCCTATGGTCACCTGCTTTTCCTGCATAACTTCAAGAAGTGCCGACTGAACTTTGGCAGGAGCCCTGTTTATCTCATCTGCCAACAGAAGGTTTGTAAAAACAGGACCCTTTTTTATCTTAAATTCGTTGTTTTTCGGGTCGTATATCTCGGCTCCCAGTATATCTGAAGGTAGAAGATCGGGAGTAAACTGGGCTCTTTTAAAATCAAGTCCCAGTGCTTTTGAAAGAGCTTTTACCGTTGTTGTTTTTGCAAGTCCGGGAACACCCTCTATAAGTATATGCCCGTCACAGAAAAAAGATATAAGAAGCGAATCTATCATCTTTTCCTGTCCGATAACAACTTTAGCAACCTCTTTTTTAATCTCGTCAAACTTTGATGCCATTTCAAAACCTTGTTGAATTTTTTTGTCTGAAGTATATAACTAAGTTTTAAACAGAAAGTAAAGAAAAAAAAGTTCAAAATATCTTGACAACAAAACTTTTTTTTATTATAATTCCGCCCACAAAAACAAATATATGTCTCCTTAGCTCAGCCGGTAGAGCATCTCCCTTTTAAGGAGGTGGCCGTTGGTTCGAATCCAACAGGGGACACCAT
>WFOM01000121.1 GCA_015488075.1 Helicobacteraceae bacterium
ACTAACGAATAGTCTATTGTGGTATTTGTAGCTATAATTCCGTCAGCTCCGCATTCAACTGCAAGCGAAGTAAGCTCAACAGCCTGCTTTGGGCTCATATCCGGAGCAATTTTCAGCAAAACAGGCTTTG
This sequence comes from Helicobacteraceae bacterium, assembly GCA_015488075.1. Lineage (GTDB taxonomy): Bacteria > Campylobacterota > Campylobacteria > Campylobacterales > Sulfurimonadaceae > S012-15. The sequence goes on from WFOM01000121.1 coordinate 131, forward strand.
TCGTTATATCTCTTGCTCTTTTAAACAGCTCTTTTACAAACTCTTCGTTTTGAAGGTCTCTAAGACCCGGAGTATTTGGAGAAGATATATTTATAGTAAAATAATCTCCAACATCACTGAATGTTCTTATAAGTTTTATATAGTCGCTTATAGCTTCATTTTCCGGTGTTATCTTGTTTTTGCCTATATTTATCCATATTGGTGTAGCAAAAGGGTATAACTTTTTTACTCTTTTGTGGACTTTGTATGCTCCGTCATTGTTAAAACCCATCGCATTTTGAATAGCTTTTTCCTCTATGTGCCTAAACATTCTGGGTTTTGGATTTCCATCCTGGGGCAGGGGAGTAACCGTTCCTATTTCGGTATATCCAAACCCAAGTGCATTTATACCTCTTATCATAACACCGTTTTTGTCAAATCCGGCACCAAGCCCCACGGGATTGTAAAATTTTCTGCCAAAAAACTCCTGTGTGAGCATATCATCGGCAACAAACAGTTCGTCTATAAAAAGATTTGCAAAACCAGGATAAAGATTTGGAACTTTTAAAAACAGCTCAGCTATATGGTGGGCAGTTTCAGGTTGAAATTTAAAGAGTATTTTTTTAATCTTTTCGTAACTTACCATTATAAATCCGTATTTTTTTAGTATAATTATATTAGAAGTTTGATAATCGGAGGTGAATTATGAATAAAGTTTTGGTTCCTCTTGCCAACGGATTTGAAGAGATAGAAGCCGTAAGCATTATAGATGTATTAAGAAGAGCAGATATAGATGTTGTAACCGCATCACTTGATCAGAACAAACTTGTCAAAGGTGCAAACGGCATAAGTATAGAAGCCGATACCCAGATAACAAATGTAAATGTTGATGAGCTTGATATGGTTGTGCTTCCAGGAGGTTGGGACGGAACACATGCCCTTGCCGATGATGAAAATGTCCAAAACATACTAAAAGAGATGGATAAAAAACAAAAAAACATAGGTGCCATATGTGCAGCTCCGTTTGCACTCAATAAGGCAGGTGTTTTGAAAAACAGATACACATGCTATCCTTCGGTAGAAGAACAGATAAACAAAGAGGGTTACATGGGTGATGCTTCAATGGTTGTAGAGGATGAGAATGTCATGACATCAAGGGGGCCTGGAACTGCTCTTTGTTTTGCACTTAAAATTGTCAAAAAGCTAAAAGGTGATGAAACCTATGAAATGTTAAAAGGTGGCTTGCTTGCAACATATTGTGATTAGATTACTGAGTGTTTTGTTTGTTTTTACGGGATGCTCAACTTTGAGCATTCACAAAGATTACGATACACATTACGATTTTTCAAAAGTAAAGACTTTTACGGTTTTGCATAAAAACAAAGCAGGCGAAAACACACTTGTAAATGACAGAATTATAACTGCCATAAACAAAACCCTTATTCAAAAAGGTTTTAAGCAAACAAACTTGAAAAAAGCTGACCTTGTATGGCTGTTTCATATAAATGTAACCAACAAAACAGACATAAGAACAGACTATCAAATGGTAGGTTTTTACGGATACGGATATAGTGGAGGAATGGTTGCAACAACAAGCTCATACAACTATGATGAAGGCAAACTTATCTTGGATGCCGTAAACCCAAAATCAAAAAAAATAGTATACAGAGTTGTTTTGACAGATGAGATAGACTACTCAAAAACACCACAAGAGAGTCAAGAGTATATACTCAAAGCGATACAAAAAGCATTAAAAGATTTTCCGCCAAAGAAGTAAAGAACAACTCATAATTTAAAAAAGTTCATCCTCTTTGGCATTTATCTCCGCATCGTCATACGGGTCAAGATGGACAATCACATGAGCATTTTTGTTTATCTTGTTAAAAGCTTTTTTTATTTCCATCTCTATCATGTCTCCAACCAAATGTGCATCATAAAGCTTTATATCCGGTGTAAATACGAGATGAACAGATATAAACACATCCGAGCCTGCCGCTCTCGTCTTTAGATAGTGATATCCGTTTATATCTTTGTTCTTATCAAGTATATTTTTTATGATTTGAAGCTCTTCATCGCTTATGGCAACATCAAGAAGCATCAACACACCCTCTTTTACAAGCGGATATGCAGAGTATATCATATACACCGATATAGCTATACCAAGCAAAGGATCAACAAGATAAAAATCTGTAAAATAGACAACAGCAATAGATATCAAAACGGCAGAGTTTGTAAGTAAGTCTGTTTTATAGTGGAGCGCATCTGCTTTTATAACCATGTTGTTTGTTTTTTTTGCCACATAGTTTAGAAACAACACAAGTAAAAAAGTTACCACTATGGAGACAACCATAACAACAAGACTCTCTTCTATCATGGTTATCTCATGATTGTGAAAAATTTTGTAAAAAGCCTGATAAAGTATAAAAAGTGCGGATATTGTTATGATACTGCCTTCTATGGCACTTGCAAGAGGCTCAAGCTTGCTTTTTCCAAACTGAAACTTACTGTCGGGATTTTTTTCAGAATAGTGCAGTGCATAGTAGTTAAACAACGATACACTCAAATCCAAAAAAGAATCTATCGCAGAAGCCAAAACAGCCACTGAACCGCTTAAAAAACCTATAACAAGTTTAGTCAGTGTCAAAAACACTGCTACAGATGAAGAAACAACAGTTGCCTTTTTCTCAATTCGCATAGATATCCATTTTTTAGTATAATTTTATAAAATTTTATATAAAGATATGCTTATGGATCTAAACGAAATTAGAAAAGAACGGCAAAAATGGTATAACTGGAAAAACATAAAACCGCTTAGAGATGCTCTTGCTCAACTCACAAAAGTTGATGTAGATGTAACTTACGGCGATGTTATAAAGATACAGGGAAATTATCCGGATACAGCAAAACTAAAAGAGACTGCCAAAATGATGATGCCTTGGAGAAAAGGCCCTTTTGAACTTTTTGACATTTTTATAGACACGGAATGGAAAAGTTATATAAAATACAACCTTCTAAGACCATACTTTAATCTCAAAGACAAAGTTGTAGCAGATATCGGGTGCAACAACGGTTACTATCTTTTTCGTATGCAAGAAGATAACCCTAAAAAACTTGTCGGTTTTGATCCCTCTGCATTATATAAAACACAGTTTGAGTTTATAAATTTTTTTCTAAATACCGATATAGTTTATGAGCTTTTGGGTGTTGAACATGTTGAGTTTTACGAGGAGAAATTTGACACCATATTTTGTCTTGGTGTTTTGTATCACAGAAGTGATCCCGTAAATATGCTAAAACAGCTATACAAAGGATTGAAAAAAGGTGGAGAAGTGTTTTTGGATACTTTTTACATAGAGGGAGAAGAAGATATAGCACTCACTCCAAAATCAACATATTCAAAGATACCAAACATATATTTTGTTCCGACTGTAAATGCTTTGAAAAACTGGTGCAAAAGAGCAAAATTTGATAGTTTTGAAGTTTTACGAACATCCGTAACATCAACAGAGGAACAAAGAAAAACAGAGTGGATAGAAGGGCAGAGCTTAGAAGCGTTTCTAGACCCAAACGACAAAACCAAAACAGTTGAAGGATATCCGGCTCCAAAAAGAGTTTATGTAAAATTGACAAAAGGTTAAAAATGGCAAACGAAGAAAATCTAAATACTAAAGGAATCATGGAAGAAAATCAGGAAGAAACACAAGACAAACTCGAAAAACTTGATGAACTTTTACATGAACAAAATGAAAAAAACAAAATAGTATTAAATACTCATACACTCATAAGCAGATATTTTTGCGGCGATATAAAAATTTTAATTGACGGTTATGTAGAAGTGGAACTTGAAACCGTTGAAGATATGATCGTCGACAAGATGGGACTGGTTCATGGAGGATTTATTTTTGGAGCTGCTGATTTTGCCGCAATGGCCGCCGTTAATGACAAAAATGTAGTTTTGGCTGCTGCCAACTGCCAGTTTCTCTCACCTGTAAAAGTAGGTGATGTTGTTGTTTTTAAAGCAAGAGTCAGACACAAAGAGGGCAGAAAAAGAAATGTTCATGTTAAAGGTTTTGTTGAAAATATAAAGGTTTTTGAAGGTGAATTTGTTACGGTAATTACGGAAAAACATATACTAAAAATAAAACTTGCAAATGATGAACAGACTAACGGTAACAATGAAAATGACGATATTTAGATAAATCAAGATGGAACTTAATTTGCTTGATATTACAAGCATAAAACATGGAGGCGAATTATGAGAATAACCGGCAGCATGTATTATAAAAACATCTACTCTCCAAACCAGAACAAACTATCAACATCTCTGTATGAGATAAACAGACAAATATCTTCAGGGCTCAAAATAAAATATGCCCATGATGATATAAGTGTATTTAACAATACTATGAGACTCGATAATGAGATAGTTACTTTTAAACAGATTACAAAAAGCACAAACAGCGGACTGAAATTTGCAACACAGACAGACTCAACACTAAACGATTTTCAAACATCACTTGACAGAGTTAAAACACTTTTTATACAGGCTGCCAATGCAACACAAAACGGTAATTCTCTTGATGCTATATATAAAGAGCTTCAAGGTCTTAGAGAACATCTTATAAACCTTTCAAACACCTCGGTAAACGGCAAATACATTTTTTCCGGTTCCGCTTTGGATACAAAACCTATAGATCAAAACGGAAACTACAGAGGAAATAATATAGCCTTGAAATCTTTTGGCGGAAACAATGTTAAAATACAATTCAACATCCCCGGAAGTGAACTGTTTTTAGGTGAAGAAAGCCAGAGAAAAAGAAAAATCACTACAAATATAAGAAACATAAACCAGAGTGAACTTCACCCAAATATCATGAAAGATACCGCACTAACCGGCTCAAAAAAGGTTTATTTAAAAGAAAGCGACACTATAAGAGACCTTGTAGGAGATATAGATACGGATAAGACAAATGATCCCGTAAGCCATTTTTACATAAAAGGTGTAAAAAGTAACGGAGTTACTTTTTCAAAAGAACTAACTTTTAACTCGTCACAAAAAATAAGTGATCTTTTAAACGGTATAGCCGAACTTTACGGCAAAGAGAGCGTAAATGTCAGACTTAACGAATACGGACAAATAGAGATAGAGGACAAAGTAAAAGGTTCATCCAAAATAGATTTTCATATGTTTGCCGCTACGGATTTTAATTTTGACGGAAACGGTGTAGATGATGCAGGCGGAAAAACACTCAGTCAGCTTCAAAATCTGAATGTAAAATTAAAATCTTTTAACAACTCCGACTCCACGCAGTTCATATCAAACACAAGAAGTGTAAACGATATATATAACAGCAATCTTTTTACAATTTCCGGTGAATACAAAAATATAAACACAAACAAAAAAGCAGATGAAACAACACTCTTAAAAGACACAGTTTCGGATCTTACAAAAAAGATATCTTTTAGTGGAACAGCAACTGACGGAACTGCCGTAAACACTACACTTACCATAACAAACACAACATCGATGCAGGACTTTATAAATGCACTCGATACCGCATACGATAAAAATAACACTCTTAGATTTAGTATAAAAAACGGAAAAATATATGTTCAAAGTTCAGATACCGCTTCAACTGCAAACCTTAACATATCACTTCAGACACAAGATGCCGCAGGAAATGCATTAAAAGGATTTGTTGCGGATTCTTTTTTGGTAAACGACAAAGCCCGGTTTCTAAAAAAAGATTCAACAGTTTATTCAAATGTATCACAGATACTAAACAGTGACAACTCATATGCAACATACAAAACAAAACTGAGTGAAGTTGCAGACCTGTCAAAAGGGACAAATACGACACTTGACGGTGAAAGCCTTGTAATAGAAGGAAAAAATATAAACGGTGAGCATATACAAACTACTATAAATCTTGCAACAGCAGGCTCAACTTTTACTCTTAAAAAAGATACAACAGGTGACGGTGTTTATGATACGACAGTGGGAACTTACAACATTTTTAATATGGACCCTTCAACAAGAGTTGCAACTCCGGCAGATAATGTCACATACAAACAGCTTACAGATGTTATAAATATGAGTCTGACAGACCAACTGCCGACTACAAACACACCTGCTAACTATGATACTGCCGTTAAAAATAGCACCTCTTATGCAAATACAACGCTTGATAGTGAAGGCAAAATTGTTTTTGACCAGATAAATTCTACATCTACAAAAGCAGAACTGTCTATTTATGATCCAAATCATGAACCGGGTGTGCTTAGTTTTATGCGAAATCAAAGTCTGAGCATAACAGATCCGAAAACAAACTTTTTCAAACAACTTGATAAAGCCATAGAAGCGGTTAAAACAGGTAGGTTAAGACCTGACGGAGAATCTGACAATCCTTTCGATATCGGTATACAAAACGGCATACAGGTTATAGATAATCTCTCTTCGCATATAAACAAAGTTCATGCAAAAATAGGCTCTTTGGCAAATTCACTTCAAAGTGCATCTGACAGAAGCACTTTACTGACTATAAATGCAACCACACTCAGATCAGATGTTTTGGATACAGATATAGCACAGGCTACCATGAAGCTAAATCAGCTTACACTGAATTACCAAGCAATGCTCTCTACCATTTCAAGAGTATCTAAGATAAGTCTGGTAAATTATCTCTGATTTTTGATATACTTTCATAAAAATTAAGGGAAAGTGTTTGAGAGAAGTTTTGTTTATAGTTATAACCGGTGTGCTTATATATCTCGGATTTGCAACTATTGCCGGTGACAGCGGTATATTTGGAAAATACGGATATCTGTTTGCAAAATTTAACCACAAAGAGTTTGGATATATCTCATATATCTATCTTTTTGTATTACTTTATCCGCTTTATAAACTTTATAAAGATGCAAATTTTGATCAAAGAAAAGCTGAAACAGCACTTGCTTCATTTTTACTTTTTTTCTCATTTCTGCTTGCCCAGGCACTGCTTGTTACAAACAACTTCAAAGGTGAACTTGCTTTTGGCTTTGTTTCTTTTTTAAAACCTTATATAGGCATATTTGGGTTATGGGTGTTTTGGGCTATTATAACTCTTATATCTGTTTTGATACTGCTTGATAAAAGTTTTGAAGATATCATATCTTTACTAAAACCTAAAAAACGGTATATGCCTGAAAAATCCGCACCGATAAAGACAGGATATATCAAATCGGAAGAAAAAACATACACATCAGATAAACAAAAAGTTATACAACAAGAACAAATAACCAAAAATGATTCTGACAACACCAAAGAGTTTAAAACCGAAAATGTTTCTGACACAAAAGATGAAGAAAATGAAAATAACGGTGAAAAAACAGACATAACAAAACTTGCCAAAAAACTAAAAGAGGAAAAACACATAGATATAGTCGATGAGCTTGAAGAAAACAAAAAACTATTAGATACCATAGAAACCGGAAAAACAGAAAAGCCAAAAGATTTCAAACTTCCTTTGGTTGATTTTTTACAAAAACCGCCCAAAAAAAGAAAACTTGTTGACGAAGCAGAACTTGACAACAAGATACACCAACTAATAGACAAACTAAAACATTTCAAGATTGAGGGCGATGTTGTAAGAACATATACGGGACCTATAGTATCTACTTTTGAGTTTAAGCCTGCAGCACACATAAAAGTCAGCAAGATTTTAAACCTTCAAGATGACCTAGCCATGGCTTTGAGTGCAGAGACTATAAGGATACAGGCACCAATCCCCGGAAAAGATGTCGTCGGTATAGAGATACCTAACAAAACAAGAGAGACTATATACCTAAGAGAGATAATAGAAAGCGATATATTTAAAAACTCAAAATCTCCTCTTACTTTGGCACTGGGGAAAGATATAGTCGGAAAACCGTTTGTCACAGACCTGAAAAAACTTCCACATCTTCTTATAGCAGGGACAACGGGAAGCGGTAAAAGTGTCGGTATAAATGCTATGATACTCTCACTTTTGTATAAAAATTCACCAGATACACTTAGAGTTGTCATGATAGACCCTAAAATGCTTGAGTTTTCAATATACAACGATATTCCCCATCTTCTTACTCCTGTTATAACCAAGCCAAATCAGGCAGTTACCGCTCTTAATAACATGGTAGCAGAGATGGAGAGACGATATGAGATGATGAGCAAGACAAATACAAAAAATATAGAAACCTACAATGAAAAAGCAAAAAAAGAGGGGTTCGAACCTTTTGCATATATAGTGGTTATCATAGATGAGCTGGCAGATTTGATGATGACAAGCGGCAAAGAGGTTGAGCAGTCTATAGCAAGACTTGCACAAAAAGCAAGAGCTTGCGGTATTCACCTTATAGTTGCAACCCAAAGACCTAGTGTCGATGTTGTAACAGGACTTATAAAAGCAAATCTTCCAAGCAGGATAAGTTACAGAGTAGGGCAGAAAATTGACAGTAAAATCATACTTGACCAGCTTGGAGCAGAATCGCTTCTTGGCAAAGGTGACATGCTATTTACTCCGCCGTCGGGAGTAGGACTTGTCAGACTGCATGCACCGTGGAGCAGTGAAGAGGAGATAGAAAAAATCGTAGAATTTATAAAATCGCAAAGAGAGCCAAACTACGACACATCCTACCTTGCAAAAGAAGAAAACTCAAAAGAGCTATCTTCAAAATCATCTGAAGAATATGTAGAACTCGATCCTTTGTATGAAGAAGCAAAACAGGTTGTTTTGACAGATAAAAAAACATCCATATCATATCTCCAAAGGAAATTACAAATAGGCTACAACAAAGCCGCAAGACTTGTTGAACAGCTTGAAAAGCAGGGTGTATTGTCCGCCCCGAACAACAAAGGTGTAAGAGAAATTCTTGTTTAAAAAAGTAGTAGATTATGTTTAGAAAAATTATAGTTTTATCTGTTTTTTTTGTTTTTTTATTTGGGATTGATGGTGAATGGTCATACGATGATATAAAAGATGCTTCAACCTCTGTAGATCAATATTTTGATAATCAGGATGCACCTGATGTATATGTAGATATTGAGTGTCCTGAAAACGGTAATGGAGAGTGTTGGTCAGTTATAAAAAATCAAAAAGACAGAATATTTCACAAATACTCTCCAGATTACAGTGTTGTAACCATAGCAAAAGGCAGATATAACAATATAGCTTATCTTTTTTACGGTGTATATACTTCAAAACACAGCTATTATTACCTGATAGACAACAACGGCAAAAGCTATGCTTATGATCATCCGGGCAACAACTATTTTGATATCATAATCAACAAAGAAGGTAAATTTATAACCGTAAAAAGTGACGGTATATATAAAAACGGTTATAAAATCCTTCCATCAAAAATGATACTTGAAGACGGTGTTATACAAAACAATCTAAACGGAGATATCGCCGTTATAGCAAGAACAAAAGCAAACAATATAATAACATCAAACACAAAAGCATGGAGCATTTCAAAAAACAGGGTAACAAGCCATGGTGACAAAAAAGAGATACTCTCCGTTTTTCCAAAAGATTCAAACTCACTTGTTTATGCTTTTTACAGATATGTAAATCCTTACAACAAAGGTGTCATAACAGGTAAAGCAGAATTTGAAGAAAAAAAAGATTTTAGCGGCTGGATAGTAAAC
>WFOM01000122.1 GCA_015488075.1 Helicobacteraceae bacterium
ATAAAAGAGGCTTCAACTATAGTTTCGGATATGGTAAGAAGCCTTGCGGCTATAGATATAGAGCTTAAATTTTTCGATATAGGCGGAGGTTTAGGGATTAGATACAAGGATGAAGAAACTATAAAACCTTACGACTATGCTCAAGCAATTCTTTCAACACTAACTGGTCTTGATATGACTATAGTCTGTGAACCCGGGAGATTTTTGACTGCAAACGGTGGATATTTCTTAACCAGAGTTTTATATGAAAAAACAAATGGTGACAAAAGGTTTGTTATAGTTGACGGTGCTATGAACGACCTTATAAGACCAAGCCTTTATAATGCATACCACAGGATTGAGGCTATAACCGATTCAAATGAAAATCTGTCAAAAGCCAACATAGTAGGACCTGTTTGTGAAAGCGGAGATTTTTTCGCAAAAGATTATGAACTACCTAAACTAAAACACAACGATCTTTTGGTGATTCACAGTGCCGGGGCTTACGGGTTTACCATGGCAAGCAACTACAATACAAGAGGAAAAGTCGCAGAGGTTGCCATAACAGACGGCAAAGACAAGCTAATAAGAAAAAGGGAATCTTTTGAAGATTTGATAGCTCTTGAGAAAGAATTTTTAGGAAAATAGATGTATTTTATAGATGTTCAGGGAACACTTATAAGTGATATAGACAAATCACCCATACAAGGAAGTATAGAGTTTATAGAAAAACTAAACAAAAAAAACATCCCGTATATACTTATAACAAACAACACAAAAAGCAGTAGTGAGGTTTTTTTCGAGTTTTTGAAAAAAAGTGGATTTGAGATAAAAAAAGAAAACTATATAGACCCTCTGATGGTTTTAAAAGATGTTGTAAAAGAAAAAAATGTCAGTGCATACGGTTCAAACGAGTTTTTGCAAAATCTTCAGTATATGGGATACAACCTTGATTTTAAAAACCCAAAGGCGGTGCTTATAGCCATAAAAAAAGATTTTATGCCGGATGAGTATGCGGATATGATAGAGGCTGTCTTAAACGGTGCAAAGTTAGTCGGAATGCATGAAACCAGCATATATGCAAAAAACAACAAAAGATACCCGGGTGTCGGAGCTATACTGAAAATGCTCTCTTTTGCCACACAAAAACCATACACTGTAGTAGGAAAACCAAGTGAACTTTTTTTCAAAAAAGCATTGGAGTTGTTAAAAAAACAGCAAAGCGATGCTGATTTTGATAAAATTACAATCATAAGCGATGATGTTGTTGGTGATCTTATAGGTGCAAAAAAGCTCGGTATGAAAACCGTATTTGTTTTAAGCGGCAAATACAAAAGTGCAGATGAGATAGTTCCTTCTTTGGATATAAAACCAAACAGGGTTTTAAACAGCCTCAAGGATATGATAGATGAAATATAAAACACTTGATGAATGCAGAGTTGCCATAGACAAAATAGATGATGAGATACTAAAACTTCTAAATGAGAGGATGGAAGTTGTAAAAAATGTAGGTGAGATAAAAAACAAAACAGGCGGTGCCATCTACAGACCAGAGAGAGAAAAAGCGATCATAAACAGACTTGCACAGCTTTCAAAAGAATCGGGCGGTGCTTTGGAAAAGAGTGCGATAGAGGCTATATTTTTGGAGATATTTGCAGTAGCCAGAAACCTTGAACTGCCGGAAAAAGTTGCATTTTTGGGACCTGAGGGGAGCTTTACCCACCAGGCTGCAGAGAGTAGATTTGGTGCTATGAGCGAGTATATAGCCATAAACTCCATAAACGGAGTTTTTAGAGAACTTGAATCAAAAAGAGTAAAATTTGGAGTTGTTCCCATAGAAAACTCCCAAGACGGAGTTGTAGGCGAGTCTCTTGATTTGCTTAGCCAAAGCAGTGCAAAAATAGTGGCAGAACTTTATATGCCCATATCTTTGTCGTTTGCCACAAAAGCAACACATATAAAAGATATAAAAAAGATATACTCAAAAGACAAAGCTTTTGGAGAGGCAAAAAAGTTTCTTATAGAACACAACCTTATGGAAGTAGAACACATCCTTGTTGAATCAACCGCAAAAGCGGCCATCCTTGCCGGTCGAGATGAGAACTCTGCCGCGATTTGCAGTCATATAGCCGCAAAGATGTATAATATTCCCGTTATGTTTGACAGTATAGAAGATTCAAAAGACAACACTACAAGATTTGTAATACTTAGCGATTTTAAAAACACACCAAGCGGTGATGACAAAACAAGCATACTTGCAAAACTAAAAGATGCCACAAAACCGGGTGCTTTATACCATTTCCTAAAAGACTTTGACGATGCCAAAATCAACTTAAGCAAGATTGAATCAAGACCAGCAAAAGACAAAAGCGGTTTTGGATACTGGTTTTACATAGACTTTTACGGTCATATAGATGATAAACACATCAAAAAAGTTATAGACAAACACAAAGATGAGATAGTCTGGCTTGGAAGCTACACAAGGGGAGAAAATGAGATTTAATCCAAACCTAGAAAATATAAAAAACTATGAAGCCGGAAAACCTATAGAGCTGGTTGTAAGAGAGTTTGGTATAGATGAAAAAGATATAATCAAACTTGCTTCAAACGAAAACCCATACGGTGTTAGCACAAAAGTCCAAGAAGCAGTAAAAGCAAATATAGACAAGATGTATATGTATCCGGACGACTCTATGTATGAGCTGAAATCATCACTTGCCGCTTATCATGATGTAGAAAGTTCAAATATAATCATAGGTGCCGGAAGTGACCAGATTATAGAGTTTGCCATACATGCAAAAGCCAACAAAGACACATCTATACTTATAAACAATGTAACTTTTGCGATGTATGAGATATATGCAAATATAGTCGGAGCAAAAGTTATAAAAACAACTTCAACTCATCATGACTTAAAACAGTTTTACAGCCTGTATAAAGAGCATAAGCCGTCTATGATATTTCTTTGCACTCCAAACAATCCAACCGGAGATGCTTTAAACAGAGATGATGTTTTTGAGTTTTTGGAAAAGATAGACAACGATACTCTGGTTGTGGTTGACGGTGCATATATGGAGTATGCAAAACTAAAAGAGAAAGAGAAGTTTATATCTGCCAAAGAACTTACAAAAAGATTTGAAAATGTTTTGTATCTCGGGACTTTTTCAAAAGCTTTTGGGCTTGGTGGTATGAGAGTCGGATACGGTATAGCAGACAAAAACATTATAAGAAATCTTTATAAACTAAGACCACCTTTTAATGTAACGACACTTTCACTTATAGCTGCAAATGAAGCTCTAAAAGACATGGAATTTGTAGAGTATGGGATAAAAGAAAACTTTAAAGAGATGAAAAGATATGAAGAGTTTGCTAATAAAAACCATATAAAAACAATACCAAGCTGGACAAATTTTGTAACCTTTTTAT
>WFOM01000123.1 GCA_015488075.1 Helicobacteraceae bacterium
AGATACTAAATACAATCTCAAAAACAAACGGATTGAAAAATATCAAGCAACAACTTTTAAATGATATGTTAAATACAAACACAAAGGAGCATTTTCAGAGTTTTTCACATATACTGCTTTCTTTAAATTACAATATACTTACAATACCTTTTTTGCATCATGAGTATTTTGGTTTTATACAAATAAAAAAAAGGTATAATAAAAAAACAAAAAAAACTTTTGTGGATTTTTATGCAATGTATGAAAAACTTGGAATTGTAAGCGGAGTTTTGTCTGTAAATGAACAAAACATTATAGATGCAAACATATATGTTCCAAATGAGATTGTAAAAAATATTTTGGAAAAAAGCAAACATGAACTGAATTTTGGGGTAAGTATAGTGATAAAGCAGGATATAAAACCTTTGTATGACATAACTTCGTCACAAAACATACTGGATATAAGCATATGAACAGAGCAAGACACATAGCTATAATAATGGATGGAAACGGCAGATGGGCTGAAAAACAGGGAAAAAAAAGAACATTTGGGCATGAAAAAGGTGCTGAAGTTGTTCGGAATATAACTGAATATTGTGCAAAAAATGATGAGATAGAAAGATTGACCCTTTATGCTTTTTCAACAGAAAACTGGAAAAGACCGAGACTTGAAGTTGAGTATCTTATGCAGATGCTTGAGAGATATTTGAAACAGGAACTGGATACTTATATAAAAAACAATATCAGATTTGAACCCATAGGAGACTTGAGAGTTTTTTCAAAATCTCTTCAAAAAACCATACTTGATGTCAAAGAAAAAACCAAAAACAATGATGCTCTTGTTCAGTCTCTGGCACTAAACTACGGAAGTAAAAACGAGATAGTAAGAGCCGTAAACAGTTTAAAAAACGAAGAAAATATAACGGAAGATATGCTTTCAAATGCACTTGACTGTCCAAGTGATGCGGATTTGCTTGTAAGAACGGGAGGAGACAAGAGACTCTCAAACTTTCTGCTTTGGCAGGCAAGCTATGCCGAACTCTTTTTTACCGATACTCTGTGGCCTGATTTTACTGCAGAAGAATTGGAAAAAATCATAAAAAAATTTAAAAAAATTGAACGTAGATTTGGAGGACTTAAATAAGTGGATATTTTTACAGGTTTTGTTTTTGGAATCGTTTTTGGCTCTTTTTTGAATGTTTTGATTTACAGGATACCAAAAAATGAAAGTGTAGTATATCCGTCCTCGCACTGTCCTAAATGTGGAAACAAGCTTAAATTTTATCACAATGTTCCCATACTTTCATGGTTTTTTTTAAAAGGCAGATGCGGTTTTTGCAAAGAAAAAATATCTGTTGAGTATCCTGTTGTTGAATTTTTATCCGGTATCATTACTGCAAGTATAGTTTATAAATACTCTTTGTCGGTTCCCGTTATATTTGTATCACTAAGTTTTTTAATGCTTTTGGCACTTTCGGTTATAGATTTAAAATACAAAATGGTCCCGGACAGCCTGAATCTGTTGGCGATATGTTTTGCCGTTCTTGGTGCATGGAATCTAGAAGGACTCGTTGAAAATTTTAAAAATGCCCTGCTCTTTGCAGGAGGATTTACTTTGCTCAGGTTTGCTTTGTCGTATTATCTGACATCAAAAGAGATAAGATTTTTTAACAAGACAAAAACATCATGGAACAGACATTATGACAGAGTAACCTTGATAGAAGCGATGGGAGAAGGTGATATAATGGTTGCTAGCACAATGGGAGCATTGCTTGGAGTAAAGCTTACACTTGCAGCTGTTTTTTTATCTGCCTTGCTGGCACTGCCTGTTATGATATATGTTCAAAACAGATCAAAAGAGGAACAAAGAGTCCCTTTTGTTCCGTTTTTGTCACTGGCAACTTTTATAACTTTTTTGTTTGATTCGCAAATCATGTCATATATAGAGGCCAACTATTGAAAGAGTTAAAATATTATCTTATTAAAAACCTTAGTTCAAGTTTTTTTAATATATTTCTGCCGTTGTTTTTCATAGGAACGGTTATTTTACTTATAGATATAGCGGCACACACCGCTGTTATACATTTCAGTCTTTCTGATATGGTAAGAATGTATCTTATATCACTGCCTGAAATGTTGTTTTACATCCTTCCGATA
>WFOM01000124.1 GCA_015488075.1 Helicobacteraceae bacterium
CTTACTTTTAGCTCATCATTTAGTTTTTTCTGCATAGAGTAAATTTGATTGTTTAATTGTTTTATATTATTTGTGAGTGTTTTTGCCTGTGTAACAAGAGCTATCTTAACACTGTTGTCGTTTGGATTGTCCGCAAACTGTTGCCATAGGTTGTAAAACTTTTGTAAATCCGCTTTTATACCAACATTGTCAATCTCAGGAAAATATGTGGAAAGCTCTTCAAGTGTTTTTCTAGTAAAATCACTATTTTCTTTATCTCTGTAGGTATTTGCATATCTTGAAAAAACAAATTTGTCAAAAATTCTTTCTATATTTTGTATCTGTGTTCCGTTACCTACATTTCCGGGAGCCAGTTTTAGAGGAGTGGCTGCAGACTGTATAACTCTTTGTCTGCTGTATCCTTTTGTTTCGGCATTTGCTATATTGTGTCCTGTAGTATTTATGCCTATTTGAGAAGCATTTAATCCGCTGTAGCCGATATTTAGAGAATCAAGTATAGAAGCCATGATCAAGCCCTCACTTCTATGATGGAAGGATCTTTGGTAGCTACTTTTTGATACCCTTGCATCTCTGTAGGAACCAAAGTTTCCAAAAATGAGTTAAACATATTGCTTACGGCCAAAACCATTCTTGCATATGTTTGGTTTACCTCTTTTAGGATATTTAACTGCTCTTTTAGTTCTTGTAGTTTTTCTTTATCGGATTCACTTAAAAGTTCACTTAGTTCTTTATTCGGATAGTTTGTCATTAGTTTTGATATTTCATGGTCTATCAAAGCTTTTTTTATTTCAAAAGCTTTGATTTTTTCATCTTTTAGCGGTAACCTATCAAACTGATGCTCATGCTTTGCAATTTTTATATCTTCTATATCCTGTTTTGTAAGTTCTATAATGTCTTTTAAATCGTTTAATGCACCATCAAGTTGATAAGTCAGCATAATTTTCTCCTAATTTTTTATAAAAGCTCCTTTACTATCTTTTTGGCAAGAGCTTCTATATTTATCTTGTATGTTCCGCTTTCAATCATAGACTTAAGAGATTTTATCTTCTCTTTGTCTATCTTTATATTTTGGTCTCTTAAGGTTATTCTTCCGTTGTCCTGGGAAGACCTTGGCTTATTTGAATAAGCCTGGCTTATATTTGAAATGTTGATGTTTTCAATCATCATTTTACCTCTTGAATCAATATAGTTTCACTTATAAAACTATATCGTCAAAAGGAAAAAAAACTAAACCTTTTTACTAAGATAATTGTATAGCAGATCCGAAAAACCGAAGCTTCCGGAACTTGCTTTTGATAACTCCTCTCTATACATAGATTTGTAGATTCTGTTTCCAGGATCTTTTTTGTCTGAAAAAATGTTTTTTTCATTTTTCAGTGCATTATCCAAAAGTATTTTCAGTATAATTGCTTCAAAGTTGTTTGTTTGCTTTCTTAGCTTGTCTTTTGGCAGTTTATCGCTTATTTTAGGTATATCTTTGTATCTGAGTATGTTTGTATCTATATTTAAATTAAGTCCGCTCATTATATAACCTCCAAATCGGCAGATATGCTTCCTGCACTTTTCATCGCTTCAAGTATAGATATAATGTCTTTTGGAGTGGCTCCTAGTTTTTTAAGTGAGCGGACAAGATTTGCAACTGTTGCCGCTCCCTTTTTTATATACAGTTCGTTTTCGTTGAGTCCTACTACCATTTCATTGTCAACTTTGAGTGAGCCTTTTGGAGTGCTTGGTGTTTGTTGTTCTTTTATTTTTATGGTTATGTCACCTTTTGTTATAACTATCGGTTTTACTTCGATGTCAACACCTGCAACAATAGTTCCTGTTTTTTCGTTTATAACTATCTTTTCTATAGGTTTGTAGTTTATGTCAATATCTTGTATATTTGCCAAAAACTCTATCATACTTTTGTTTTCAGGTCTTTTTAGTTTTATGGTTCTTGGATCTATGGCAACTGCAACCTGAGTTGAGAAATACTTGTTTAGTGCATTTTGAATGGCTACTGCATTTTGGAAGTTTGATTCTTTTAAAGATAGCATTGCATAGTTTTTATGATAAAGATCTATGTTGATTTCTCTTTCTACTATCCCTCCGTTATATACTATACCGCTTGTAGGATGTGATTCGCTTCCGGCACCTTGTTCGTTTTTTCCTCCGATTGAAATCGGTCCTTGTGCAAGAGCATATATGTTTCCGTCAACACCTCTAAGAGGAGTCATAAGCAGTGTTCCACCCTCAAGACTTTTTGCATCACCTATGGATGAAACTGTTACATCAAACTTGTCACCCTGTCTTGCAAAAGGTTTTAGCCTTGCGGTTACAACAACCGCAGCAACATTTTTTGAGAGTATAGCTTTTGGATTCATGTTTATATTCATAGCCCTTAGCATGTTCGCTATCGATTGTAGAGTGAATTTTGCGGTAACTCCGTCACCTGTTCTTTTAAGTCCTATAACA
>WFOM01000125.1 GCA_015488075.1 Helicobacteraceae bacterium
ATAATAGCCACAGATTTGGCGGGAAACAAAACAAAAACATATATACCTTTATATCTAAAAAACAAGCATTACAAACTATCTAAGATAAATATTACAGACAAATTTCTAAACGGTAAAATTGAAGAGCTTTCACAAAATTATGATGAAACACAAAACACAGATGACAAACTTGAAAAATTCAAAATAATAAACGAAACTATAAGGGAAAAAAACGAAAAACTAATCCATGACATAACATCAAAAGTTCCTGAAGAGATGATATATAATTTTAAGGTTAATAAGATGTATCCACTAAAAAATGCAAAAGTTGTCGGAAATTTTGGAGATCATAGATTTTATTACTACAACGGTCAAAAGATAAGCGAATCATGGCATCTGGGGCTTGATTTAGCTAGATATGAAAATGCAAAAATCAGACCTCAAAATGGAGGGGAAGTCGTTTTTGCCGATTTTAACGGACTGTATGGCAATATGCCTATAATATATCACGGTTTGGGACTTTATACACTTTATGGACACTGTTCGACCCTGTATGTAAACCAGGGTGATGAAACAACTCCAAAGCAGGTTATAGCAAAAACAGGAAAAACCGGATATGCAATGGGGGATCATCTGCATTTTGGAGTGCTTGTTCAGGGAATAGAAGTTAGACCACAGGAATGGATGGACAAAAAGTGGATTAAACTAAACATTTACAATGTTATCAAAACCGCAAACAAGCTAATAGATTAGGACAGTTTATGAATCAGACAACAATCAAAAAAGCAGTAGAACTTGTCGGTATAGGGCTTCACAAAGGAACACCGGTAAAACTAAGACTTGAACCTCTGGAAGCAGGAAGCGGTATAGTTTTTTACAGAAGCGATGTTGATGTGGCCATAGAATTAAAGCCTGAGAATGTTGTTGATACAAAAATGGCAACGGTTATAGGAAAAAACGGATATGTAATCTCAACCATCGAACATCTTCTCTCAGCCGTTTATGCATACGGCATTGACAATCTTAAGATTATTGTTGACGGTGATGAAGTGCCTGTAATGGACGGTAGCAGTGCAAGTTTTTGTCTCATACTTGATGAGGCAGGTATAAAAGAGCTTGATGCAACCAAAAAAATTATGGTTATAAAAAAAGAGGTCACCATAAATGACGGTGACAAATATGTCAAACTAAAGCCTGCAGATGATTTAAAATATGCATTTACCATAAAATTTCCACATCCGGTCATAAACAAACAGGAATACACCCTAAACTTTACAAAAGAGACTTACAAAAACGAGATAGCAAAAGCAAGGACATTCGGATTTTTACATGAAGTGCAATACCTAAGAAGCAAAGGTCTTGCACTTGGCGGAAGTTTGGAAAATGCCATCGTTTTGGATGAAAAAAAGGTCTTAAACCCTGAGGGTCTTAGATACTCAGATGAGTTTGTCAGACACAAAATACTTGATGCCATAGGAGATATGAGCCTGCTTGGTATGGGCTTTATAGGAAATTACGAAGCATTTGCGGGAAGTCATCACCTAAATCATCTTCTGACAAAAGAGCTTCTAAAAGAGAAAGAAAACTATGAGATAGTAGAGCTTCAAGGAAGTGTAGCCAAAGAGATGGCAAAAGTGTATGCATAAGGATATAGGTTTGAGGCTGGAGGGTTGAGGATTAAGAAAGATGGCTTCAAGTTCAAAAGGCGCAATATCACCGCAATCCCTCTACTGAAGAGAACAAAGCGTTAGCGTAGGCTAAGAAATTCACTTTCTTAGCCGTATTAAAATAAATAAAAGGCGCAATGGCGCCGCGAGCCCTCTGCTGAAGAGAACTCAGCGTTAGCGTAGGCTAAGAAATTCACTTTCTTAGCCGTATTAAAATAAAATGGAGAGTTATGGTTGATATTTTGGTGTTAAATATTTCACAGCCTTTAAAAATCGGAGTTTATAAAAATAACAAACTTATAGAGCAAATAGAAACAGACAAAAAAACATCCGATGTGCTTCCTGAAATTTTCAAAGATTTGCTAAAAGAACACCGGATACAATCACTTGCATATATAAATACTCCGGGAAGTTTTATGTCTATAAAAATAACATACATATTTCTAAAAACACTCTCAATTGTAAAAAATATACCTCTTTTTGGAGTTGAGGGGTTTTATTTTAACCAAAATCAACCTATAAAAGCACTTGCAAAGCTTTATTTTGTTAAAATTTCAGATAAAATAGAAACAAAAAAGTTTGACAAGACAATATCTTCAGATTTTGTTTTACCGAAAAATCTGGACAAATCGATATACTCAAAAGAGAATGAACCAAAATATATAATAGGTGCCGTATAAAACAAAAAGGATAGATTGGTGGTTATAAGTGTTCCTGCAACAAGTGCAAATTTAGGACCGGGGTTTGATTCGCTGGGACTTGCTTTGGACCTTAGAAACAAAGTAGAATTTTTTCCTTCCAAATTCCATTCTGTTTCTATAAAAGGTGAAGGTGAAGAAAACATCAAACTAAAAGGAAACAATCTTTTTATAAGCATATTTAACGAACACTATGTGATGCTTACAAAAAAGAAGCAAAACTTCAGATTTACTTTCTATAACCAAATACCCATGTCAAGAGGACTTGGAAGTTCATCTGCGGTTATAGTAAGTGCCATAGCAAGTGCATATGAAGCAGCCGGTATAAAAGTCAGCAAAAGAAGAATCCTTAACAATGCTTTGGCATACGAAAACCATCCCGACAATATAACTCCAGCCGTTATGGGCGGATTTAATGTTGCCGTGCTTGAAAAAAACAAGGTTTATTCACAAAAAAAACATCTTCCGTCATGTATAAAAGCGGTTGTAGTTATACCAAACAAACCGATCTCAACTGCAAAAAGCAGAACATCACTTCCAAGGTCGTATTCAAAAGAGAATGCTGTTTTCAATCTTTCCCATTCATCTCTGACAACGGCATGTTTTTTCAACGAAGACTGGGAGATGCTAAAAATTGCATCGCAGGACAGGTTTCATCAAAGAGCAAGGATGAAAGCACTTCCCGAACTTTTTTATGTTCAAAAAACAGCTTATGAAAACGGTGCACTGATGAGCACACTAAGTGGCAGCGGCAGCACATTTTTCAATATGGTTTACAATGAAGATGCACAAAGACTCTCAAACAAATTAAGCCAAAAATTTCCGGATTTTAGTATTAAAATTTTAAATTTTGACAATAACGGCCTAATTATTGAGAGATAACTTAAAAATAAAGCAAGTTTTGGATATAATGGCAAAAAAATTTCACATACCGACAAGAATGTGCATCTCTTGCAGAAAAAAAGATGCACAAAAAAATTTTACAAGATTACAGTGCAAAGATAAAGAGATTGTTTCCTACACGAAAATCGGCAGAAGCTTTTATATATGCAAAGAGTGTATAAACAATCAAAAAAAACTTGTAAAATCTTTGCAGAGGGTTTGCAAAACAAACCAAAAAGAGAAACTTTTAGAAAAACTTAAGGAGATCATCGTTAATGAGTGACAAAGTAAGACTACACGAAGTTGCCAAAGAGCTGGGTATAACTTCTAAAGAAGTTGTTGAAAAAGCAAAAGAGATTGATTTTGCGGTTAAAACGGCTCAAAGCACACTAACTATGCAAGAAGCGGAAACACTTGCCAACTACATTATAACAGGTATAAAGCCTGCTTCTGCAAAAGAAGAACAAAAACCTAAAAAAGATACAAAACAAACAAAAGAAAAACAACCTGAAACAAAAAAAGAAGAAACCAAACCTAAAAAAGAAACAAAAAAAGAAGAGCAACCTAAAAAAGAGAAAGAAAAAGAAAAAATCAAAGCAAAAGAACCAGAAGGTCCAAAAGTAGTTGAACCTCAGATTAAGAGAAAAGGTTTGACAATAGTCAAAAAGAAAAAACCAAAACTTTCAAACGATGAATCTCCTAAAACAGATACAAAAACAGTAGCGAACTACGGCAAACTTGACAAAAAAGTTCAAGAAGAGCTACAAAAGAAGAAAAAACCGAAAAAACCTGTCGAAGCCCCTAAGAAAAAAGAGCACGGAACAAAACTTGATATCTTTGGAGATATCGGCGAAGTTAGTATGGATTTTGAAGAAGAGCAGATAGAGC
>WFOM01000126.1 GCA_015488075.1 Helicobacteraceae bacterium
GGAGCAGACATACTTATGGTAAAACCGGCTCTTGCTTATCTTGATATAGTTCGAGAAATAAAAAATTCTACTTCAAAACCACTGGCGGTATACAATGTAAGCGGAGAGTATGCTATGCTCAAATATGCAGGCAAAACCGGTCTTATAGACTATGAAAGAGTAATGATGGAAACCATGACAAGTTTCAAAAGGGCAGGTGCGGATATCATCATAAGCTACCATGCCAAAGAGGTTGCAAAAATTTTGAATTTAAGTTAAAATTATAAAATCCATAACAAAAACTAAAACAGGATTAAGAATTGAGACATTTTTTAACACTCAAAGACTATACAAAAGAAGAGATTTTAGAGATAATAGAACTCGGTCTTAAGATAAAAAAAGATTTAAAAAACGGTATATACCTCGAACAGCTAAAAAACAAAACTCTTGCTATGATTTTTGAAAAAAGCAGCACCAGAACCAGGGTAAGTTTTGAAACAGGTATGTATCAACTCGGAGGTCATGCACTCTTTTTGTCATCTAAAGATATACAGCTTGGAAGGGGTGAGCCTATAAAAGACACTTCAAGAGTGATTTCAAGTATGTGCGATATGATAATGATAAGAACCTTCGGTCATAACAGACTTGAAGAGTTTGCATCATACTCAAAAGTGCCTGTTATAAACGGTCTTACAGACAAATACCATCCTGTTCAGCTTCTGGCTGATTATATGACCATACTTGAACTCGGTTATGAAAAAGATTTGAAAGTAGCATACATCGGTGATGGAAACAATATGGCTCACTCTTGGCTTATGCTTGCAAGCAAACTTGGATTTGAATTAAGGATAGCAACACCAAAAGGGTATGAAGTTTCTGATGATGTTTTATCTGATGCTATCAGCTTTGCACAACAAAGCGGTGCAAAGATATATGCTTCACACAATCCAAAAGAAGCTATAAAAGATGCTACTGTAGTAACAACCGATACATGGATATCTATGGGTCAAGAAAATGAGAAAGAAAAAAGAGTAAAAGATTTTGAAGGTTTTGAAGTAAACGAACTGCTTATGTGTCTTGCAAAAGAAAATGCTTTGTTTTTACACTGTCTGCCTGCATACAGAGGTTATGAGGTGAGTGATTTTGTTTTAGAATCTCACTCAAAAGAGGTATTTTTGGAAGCTGAAAACAGACTTCATGCACAAAAAGGGCTTATGGTTTGGCTGGATAAACACAGATAAACAAAACAAAAGGAGTGACAGATGGAAAAATTGGTAATTTTGGCTGTATTGGTTTTAAATCTTTTTGGAGCAAAGGTTGTCCATCTTGATGAAAAATATCAAAACTCAAAAAAATGTTTCAGCTGCCACTCCCACATTATAAAAGACTGGCAAAACTCCCAACACTCCAAAAGCCACTACAAAAAAGACGAATTTTACAAAAAAGCGGTTGACTATGTCTCAAGAAAAGAGCACCAGCCAAAAGAACTTGTTTTGATAGAATGTGCCAAATGCCACAATCCAAGGATAGAAGTTGGCAAAGTAAGTGAAGATGACGAAGCGGTTATTGCTCTTGGCCTTGCAGACCAAAAGTTCAAAAAAGCAGTAAACAGCAAAACCATAGCAGAAGGTATAAACTGTCTTGTATGTCACAATATAGACAAAATACATTACAATGCTCCTCTTAGTGTCAGGGGAATGGACAGGGTTGAATGGAACAAAAACGGTATTATGAGCGGACCTTTTAGCGATGCAGACTCACCATACCACAAAACACAGTATAGAGAATTTTTTGACAAAGATCCAAACAAACTCTGTTTTGTTTGTCATGCCGCAACACATTCTATGAAAAACGAAAAACTATACTTTGCCGATATGAAAAAAAACTATGTAGGCAATGAAAAATGTATAGATTGTCATATGGGTCCAAAGATAAAAGGGTATGCTTCTACTTTTAGCAAAAACGGAAAAGTAAAACAAAGGATGATAAGACATCACAAATTTATAGGTCCACACACAAGGGCGATGCTTAAAGATACACTAAAGATTGATCTTAAAAAAGAAAAAAACTACCTTTATATCTCTCTTATAAACAACCTTCCACACTCATTTCCTACAGGGTGCGGAAGTAGAGAACTCATCATAGATGTGACATTTAGATATAAAAAAACATTAAAAAAGAAAACAATCTCTCTTACAACATACTACAAAAGAAAAAACGGCAGAAAATCTATACCGCATATAGCCACAAATCAAACTCAAGACCTTCAGATACCGCCAAAATCAAAAAAAACATTTAAACTTAAACTGCCTCAAAAAGGGTTTGACACAATCATAGTAAAAGTGTTTTACAAACTGGCAAATGATGAGATTGTAAATATGTTAAAACTGAAAGAACCTAAGTGGTCGCAAAAAAGGCTTATTACTTTTAAATCTATGAAAATCTAATCTCCGAAGATGGAGATTAGTTTAGAGCTGCTTTGGCTTTTTCAACTACCGCGGCAAATGCTGCAGCATCATTCATAGCCATATCTGCAAGTATTTTTCTATCAAGCTCGATGCCTGCTTTTTTAAGACCGTTTATAAATCTTGAATAACTTATACCGTTTAGTCTGCAAGCGGCATTTATTCTTATAATCCAAAGTTTTCTAAACTCTCTTTTTTTCTGCTTTCTGTCTCTAAAAGCATAGTAAAGACTTCTTTCAACCTGCTCTTTAGCTTTTCTGAAGTGTTTTCTTCTTCCGCTGTAGAAACCTTTTGCAAGTTTTAAAATCTTTTTGTGTCTTCTTCTTCTGACCGTTCCTGTTTTTACTCTTGGCATTTTTTCTCCTTTACCTTTTTGCTTTTTATGCTTGAGGTGCCACTTCTTTGGTGGACTTTCCCACTTTCAGTGGAGGGTTGAATCTTACGAAAAACTAAGCTATCATCTCTTTTACATGTTTCACATCAGCTTTGTGAACATATTTTGGTGCATGATGCTCTCTTCTTGTTTTTGCATCCTGTTTGGTCAAAATGTGGCTAGTAAAAGCAGATTTTCTTTTTATCTTACCGCTTTTTTTAACCTTAAATCTTTTAACCGCACCTTTTACCGACTTCATCTTTGGCATCGAGTACTCCTTGATAGATTTAAACTCCAAACAGAGTTTTAGGGCGGAATTATACTCTTTTTTATCTTAAAATAAGCAAAAACATTATATAATTCCATCCATTTTTTACAGGAAGGATAAAATATGTTAGAAGGCATAGTTAGAGAGAGTACCACAAAGAGTGCTACAAAAGCTCTTAGAAGGGATGGGTATCTAATAGCCAACATTTATGGTAAAGGTTTAGAGAACATAAATGCGGCTTTTAAAGAAAACGAGTATATAAGAACAGTAAGAAACAAAGAAACTCTTGCTTTTCCTATAAAAGTTGACAACAAAGAGATGGATGTTGTTGTTCAGGGTTATGAATCACACCCGGTAACCGGTAAACTTTTGCATGTTGATTTGATGGTTGCACAAAAAGGTGTAACTACTCACTACTATATACCTGTTGAGCCTGTAGGTGAAGCTATAGGTCTTAAAAACAAAGGTATGGTGTTTGTTTCTAAACCAAGACTTAGAGTAAAAGCAAAAATCGAAGATATACCAAGCAAAATCCAAATAGATGTTACAGATATGGATGTGGGTGATGCAAAACTTATAAGAGACCTAGATCCAATTGAGAATGTAACTTTTACAGATGCTGACAGAGTTGCAGTGCTAAGTGTTATAAAAGCTAAATAATGCTGATAGTTGGGCTTGGAAACCCAGGAAAACAGTATGAAAAAACCCGACACAATGTCGGGTTTATGGTTATAGACGAACTTATAAAAGAACTAAATGCCGTAAAATCCTCTTCATCTTTCAAAGGTGAGTTTTACAAATCTGATGATATACTTTTGTTAAAACCGACAACCTATATGAACCTATCAGGTGAAAGTGTGGTTTTGGCTAAAAACTTTTACAAAATCGATATAAACGATATAGTTGTTATACATGATGATCTGGACCTGCCTTTTGGTGCCGTTAGATTTAAAAAAGGCGGTGGAAACGGTGGTCACAACGGTTTAAAATCGATAGATGCTTTGGTTGGAAAAGATTACATCAGAGTTCGCATAGGCATAGGCAAGCCGCAAAACAAAAAAGAAGTTGCAAGTTATGTGCTGAGCAACTTTTCAAACAAAGAAGAAGAAAATCTTTCTGACATCATATCCCATACAACAAAAGCTGTGTTGGAATTTATAAAAAACAGGGATTTGGAAAAAATAAAATCAAAATACTCTGTTAAAAATCCTGAATTTTAACTATCGGTAGGTATAATTTCTTTATGCTACTATTTAGATACATATCGTTTCATTATATAAAATATTTTTTGCTTATCCTGTTTGCTCTTAGTTTGTTTTTTGTAGGGTTTGACTATATAAGCAATGCTTCAAAACTTCCATCATCCGTAAACCTTATACTTATCTATCTTGTTTACAAAACTTTTTTTGCCATAGATATGCTTCTGCCGATATCACTTGTTTTTGGTATGATAATGACAAAAGTGTATCTTATCAAAACAAACTCTTTGATATCGTTTTATTCTCTTGGTTATTCAAGAAAAGATGTTTTAAAACCGTTTATATATCTCTCATCTCTGATCATTTTAATATTTATACTGCTTCATTCATCTGTAAAATTTGCAAAATCAAGTGAATTTTCAGACAACATTATGAAAAACTCGGAATACCTAAGCCCCACAAGGGATTTGTTTTTTATCTACAACAACAAATTTGTATATTTTAAAGAGTTAATCTCCATCAAAAGAAAAGCATACGGTATAAGAGTGTTTATACCAAAGAACAACTCCCTGAAGCAGGTTATAACCGCAAAAAGTGCCATATATCTTGATGACAACTTCTGGCATATAAAAGATGCCAAAATCATAACAAAGCCTGACAGCCTGACATTTGATGCAAAAGGAATAAAAGTCGAAGAAAAAAAAGATATAAAGATACTAAAAGACTTCAGACCCAAAATCCTTGACCAGGTGTATGAAGGAAGCTCCAGCTATACTCTTTTGGATGCCATAGATGCTTTAAGGATTCTCTCAAAAGAAAACATCAAAACAGACAAGATAAGATATGCTTTGTATAAAATCCTAATCCATCCTCTTTTTGCTCCTTTTCTTGTTATCATTATATTTTTCTTTGTTCCAATTAGCCCGAGATTTCTAAACATATCTCTGTTTAGTTTTATAGCGATACTTTCAACACTTCTTATATGGGGAGTTTTGTTTATACTTATGGAGCTTTCAAAAAACAAAACCTTGCCTGCAGAAGCAGGTATAATTGCTCCTATAGTGATACTCTTTTTTATAGCTGTTTACAAGTTAAGAGGAATTTATGAGTGATTATCTGACATATATAAAAGCTGTCGCAACAGGGAAAAAAGGGAACAAAGACCTTAGTAAAGATGAAGCAAAAGAGATAATATCACTTATACTAAAACAAAAAATCCCCACAGAGGCAACAGTGGCTTTTTTGGTTGGGTGGAGGCTAAAACCTGAAACAACAGATGAATTTACGGGAGCACTTGAAGCATTTGATACTTTCATCAAAAAAACAAACATTCAAAACTCTTTGGAACTTGGCTACCCTTTTGACGGCAAGATCAAAACACCTTATCTTTTACCTCTTATAGATACTCTTTTAAAAAATACAGATTTAAATCTTGTTGTTTCTTCAGATGACAAAGTTCCTGCAAAAAACGGTATAACTTTAAAAGAGATCCAACATGAAATTCCATTTAAACATATAAAATATTTTGACAGAAAAGAGATTTTTAAAAAGCTTCACACTCTAACAACTCTTAGAAACAACATAGGTATAAGAACAGGA
>WFOM01000127.1 GCA_015488075.1 Helicobacteraceae bacterium
GCTTTTTCTTTTGCCTCTTCATAAGCTCTTTGTGCATCACTTTCAAGCTTTTCGACTTTTAAAGTGGTTTTTTGCAAAAGCATTTGTGCTTCATTTTCTATGGCTGCCGCTTTTGCTTTTGCTTTTTCTACATATATATCAAAATTCGCACTGGTTAGTTTTTTAGAGACAAGATACCCTATAGCACCGCTGACTGCGGCTATAACACCGCCTCCTATAATCTCTGCTATCATTTATCTCCTCTTTTCTAACCACCCCTCCGATGTAACTACTATATCACCATACACATCATAATCATCGCAAATAGGTTTATCGATATAACATTTTTTTAACTGAACAAAAACTGTCCAAGGTTTTTTGTTTAATTTTTCAAAAAATCTGTCATACATACCTTTGCCAAAACCTATTCTTTTAAAATTTTTATCATAACCTACTATCGGAACGATGGCTATATCTATATTTTTAAATTTTTTATAACTGTTACCCGCTTCATATATACCAAACTTTTTTCTCTTAAGCGGTAATCTGTATGATACCATTTTAAAGCTTTTGTCTTCCATAAACGGAGTCAAAATTTGGGATTTTTTTCTAAAATGTTGTAAAACCGGGATAACATTTGCCTCAAATTTGAGCGGAATGTAAAACAAAACCGTTTTAAACTGTCGTTTTTTAAGCAGTTTTAAAAGATTTTGCTGAACTTTTTTGTTAAGATAGTATCTGTTTGGTATATCTTTTTGCAATTTTTTCAAACATTGTTTTCTAAATTGCTCTTTACTAATTATCATATAAGCCCTCAGGTTGTATAATGTCAATAAAATTTTATCAGAAGGTTACAAATGAAACATATGGTCAAAATCGCTTTTTTGTTTATAGTAATGTCTTTTATGGCAGGATGTTCAGATTCCAAAGAGAAAAAAGAACCTAAAAAACCCTCAAACCGGTTTGAACTAAATCTCACAAACGGACAAAAACTCTATCTAAAAAAAGAAAAAGATTCGTTTGTTATACAAAATAACGATAAGATCATACTTCTGGATATATTTGCAACCTGGTGCAAACCGTGCAAAGCAGAAACAAAAGTGCTCTCAGATATACAAAAAAGATACAAAGACAAACTAAAAGTTATATCCGTATCCATAGAACAGGATACCACTTTGGATGATCTTAGAAAATTTGCCCAACAACAAAACATAAACTACGATATTGCAAAACTAAACGATGATTTTATCGACTACATAATGGAAAAAATAGGTATGAAAAACACTATGCCTCTGCCTACCATGGTGCTTATAAAAAACGGTAAAATCATAAACTACTATGTTGGTGCTACCGAAGAAGAGTTTATAATATCCGACATAAAACTGGCACTAAATTACAAACCAAAGAGTGAGAAATGATAGGTTTTATAAAAAAATCTCTTCAAAAAACTGCAGATGCCATAAAAAGCATAGTTCCCGAAAAAAAAGAATCAATCTCAAAAGATGAGCTTGAAGAGATACTTCTTGAAGCCGATGTCGAATACGACCTGGTAGAGGAGATACTTGATTCTATAAAATCCAAAAGCATAAAAAGAGACAAACTCAGACAAAAACTCTTGGAATGTTTCAGTGATGTTGAAAAGAAAGACACAACACCACAAAAACCTTTTGTTGAACTTATCATAGGAGTAAACGGTGCCGGCAAAACAACAACCATAGCAAAACTTGCCAACAGATACAAAGATAGTGGTAAAACAGTTATGCTTGGTGCGGCAGACACATTTAGAGCAGCAGCCATAGAACAGCTTTCAAGATGGGCTGAGATTTTAGATGTGCCTATAGTTGCCACAAAACAGGGGCATGACCCAAGTGCTGTCGCATTTGATACCATAAGCTCTGCAAAAGCAAAAGGTATAGACAATGTTATCATAGATACCGCAGGAAGACTACACAACCAGACAAATCTCTCAAATGAGCTAAAAAAGATAAAAAGGATCTGCCAAAAAGCACTTGATGGTGCTCCACACAGAACTTTGCTTATACTTGACGGAACACAGGGAAACTCTGCCATAGCCCAGGCAAAAGCTTTTGATGAGATGATAGGAGTTGACGGTATTATCATAACCAAACTTGACGGCACGGCAAAGGGAGGAAGTGTTTTTAGTATAGCAAAATCTCTAAAACTTCCCATACTTTTTATAGGCACAGGCGAAAAGCCAGAAAATCTGGCAGAATTTGACAAAGAAGAGTTTGTTGACGGCATACTTGATGCAGTATTTGTAGAAGAAAAAGATGGCGAAAACTAAAACAACTTTTGAATGCCAACATTGCGGCTGGACAACATCAAAATGGGTTGGTAAATGCCCAAACTGCGGTGCTTGGGACTCTTTGGTAGAGCTTAACAAAGAACAGGTTGAATTTTTAAAAAAACAAAAAAACAGCTCAACTCTTGAAGCAAAAGCAAAATCTATAAAAGATATAAAAGAGGAGGAGATAAAGAGATTTTCCTCTTATGATAGTGAACTTGACAATGTTTTGGGAGGCGGGATAGTTCCAGGCTCATTAACACTTATAGGTGGGAGTCCGGGTGTCGGAAAATCAACCCTTCTTCTAAAGATAGCTTCAAACCTAAGCAAAAACGGTAAAAATGTTTTGTATGTCTCCGGTGAAGAATCCGCCTCACAAATAAAACTAAGAGCTAACAGACTGGATGCAAACGAAGACACCCTTTATCTTTTAAGTGAGATAAGACTTGAACAGATTTTAGCTGAACTTGAATTCAGAGAGTATGACTTTTTGATTATAGACTCCATCCAGACCATATACTCAGAAAACATATCTTCAGCACCCGGTAGTGTTACACAGGTCAGACAGATAACTTTTGAGCTTATGAGAGTTGCAAAAGAAAAAGAGCTTGCCACTTTTATCATAGGACATATAACAAAAGATGGAAGCATAGCAGGACCTAGAATCTTAGAGCATATGGTAGATACGGTGCTTTATTTTGAAGGTGACAGCTCAAAAGAGCTTAGAATCCTTAGAGGTTTTAAAAACCGCTTTGGTGCCACAAGTGAGATAGGTGTTTTTGAGATGAGAAGTGACGGACTTTTTAGTGCCGGTGACATCTCTTCAAGATTTTTTAACCGCAACTCAAACCAACCGGGCTCGGCTTTGACTGTTGTTATGGAAGGCTCAAGACCTATCATACTTGAAGTTCAGGCACTTGTCAGTGAATCACATCTGCCAAATGCAAAAAGGCAGGCAACAGGTTTTGACAACAACAGACTAAATATGCTTTTGGCACTTTTGGAGCGAAAACTTGATATACCGCTGTCAAGTTTTGATGTATTTGTAAATATAACCGGAGGTATAAAGATAACCGAACCTTCTGCAGACCTTGCAGTTTTGGCAGCGATTATAAGCAGTTTTAGAAATAGAGCAGTATCAAAAGAAACGGTTTTTATAGGTGAAGTGAGTCTTGTCGGAGACATAAGAGAAGTCTTTGGGCTTGATGCAAGACTTAAAGAAGCCAAACTCCAAAACATCACAAAAGCGATAACGGCAAAAAAACCTGTAGAAAAAACAGGTATAAAAGTTTACGAAGTAAATGAAGTAACAAAACTGATAGATTGGTTTTAATTTTTGTTTATTTTTATATTTT
The DNA here is from genome assembly GCA_015488075.1 of Helicobacteraceae bacterium. GTDB lineage: Bacteria > Campylobacterota > Campylobacteria > Campylobacterales > Sulfurimonadaceae > S012-15. The sequence continues at coordinate 3,640 of WFOM01000127.1, forward strand.
TTTCTAAAATTTAAGCTATAATAAAAATAAAAAAGGTTTTTCATGATAAATGCAGAAGTCAGAAGCGAGGAGATGTTTGTAAGGCTGTCTATAGCTTTTAATACGGATGAAGAAAAAAAATGTGTTGTTAATACTGTTGATGCTATACTGAAAAAACACAAGCTTGACAAAGATGCCGATATACATTTTACATCAAGTTCTGATAAAACCATAATGGTTATAGAGTTTCATGAAGACAGAAACAGAGAACCTGGTGAGGTTTTTGAAGAGATTATAAAAACATTGAATGTTGAATGTATAATATAGCGGAGATAGTGTTTGAACCTTTTAGAGTATGCAAAAGGAAACGAACTTTTTAAAAAATATTTTAAACAAAACAAAGATGATCTGCTAAATCTTGTAAAAAACGGACAAAAACCAAAAGCCCTGTTTATAGGATGCAGTGATTCCAGAGTCATACCCGATATGATGCTACAGACAAAGCCGGGAGATTTGTTTGTTCTAAGAAATGTGGGAAACTTTGTTCCTCCATACAAACCCGACAATGATTTTCATGCAACCGCAAGCGGTATAGAGTATGCTATCAGTGTTTTAAAAGTTAAAGAGGTTATAGTATGCGGACATTCATACTGCGGTGCATGTGCATCACTTTACGAAGATATAGATGATCCAAATCTAACACACACTGTAAAATGGCTAGAACTTGGCAAAAAAGCCAAGCAGAGTGCTCTTTTGGCTCTTGGCAAAAATGCAGACAGAGACGATTTGCTAAGAGCAACCGAAAAATTATCCATAATTTTTCAGATAGAAAACCTTTTAACCTATCCAAAAGTTAAAAAAAGGTTTGAAAATGGCGATTTACACATACACGGATGGTATTATCACATAGAATCAGGCTCTATAGAGTATTATGATGCCGAAAATGATGAGTTCAGACCACTTGGAGAATTAACAAAAAAGGAGTGAATGTATGGCTGAAGAAGAAAAAAAAGAAGAAGAAAACGAAGAAGGCGGTGAAAAAAAATCAAGCAAAATGATGATGATAATTATCATAGTTGTTTTATTGCTGGTAATTATCATAGGTGCTGTTGTAACTGTCCTTCTTTTGAGTGATGACGAAGAAGCAGTCCAAAAAGAACAACCGCAAAAAGTTGAAAAGAAAGTCAAAAAGAAAAAGCATACTTCCATAAGTGATGAAGAGTTAAGAAAATTAAGCGAGGTAGGACCTCTGTATCCGCTGGATACTTTTACTGTCAACCTTAAAAGCGACAGTGGAAGAAGATACCTAAAAGTCACTATGGACCTTGAACTAAGCGGCCCCGAACTTACAGCCGAGCTTGATGCAAAAACAGCAGTTATAAGAGACAGAATAATAAGGATACTTACTTCAAAAACACTTGAAGAGGTAAGTTCAAGAAAAGGTAAAAACAAGCTCTCAGCCCAGATTATGGATGCACTAAACATGATGCTTGATGACGGCGAGATAAAAGGTGTGTATTTTACCGAATTTGTTATACAGTAATCTTTAAAAAACTCTTTAAACTTTTGGCAAATATGCCAAAAGTTTTTCCTCAAATATAGCTTTATCCTCAAATTATTACTCCACCAATAAATATTCTTGGTAAACAGTAAAAATATTTTTTTGTTTTTTTGATTAAAATATCATCAATTTTTATAATTAATAGTGTATAATTACC
>WFOM01000128.1 GCA_015488075.1 Helicobacteraceae bacterium
GGAGATGTGTATAAGAGACAGTCGGACTTGAGATCAAAAGAGAGGTGCTAATTGGCAACTTAAAAGAAATTTCAAAAGTTATAACCCCTGCACTTGCCGCTGTGGGTGGGATGATAGTTCCGGCTTTGATATATACGGCACTAAACAGTAATGATGAAGTAGCAATGAGAGGTTGGGCCATTCCTATGGCTACAGATATAGCTTTTGCTCTTGGCATACTTTCACTTCTTGGAGAAAAAGTTCCAAAAACTCTAAAAATTTTCCTTTTGGCTTTGGCAATCATAGATGATTTGGGAGCAATTATAGTTATAGCACTGTTTTACGGACATGGTGTTTCACTTATATCACTTGGATTTGCTGCTGTTTTTATAGCTTTTTTGATAATATTAAACTACAAAAATGTAAAAAATCCAGCTTTTTATATAATAATAGGACTGTTTTTATGGGTAGCAGTTTTAAAATCTGGTGTTCATGCAACCATAGCCGGGGTTATACTTGGACTCATAATTCCTCTAAAAGGAAATGAAGATAAATTTTTAGAGCTTGAGCATTCGTTACATTTTCCTGTTAACTACATTATACTTCCCGTGTTTGCTTTTGTAAACACCGGTGTTGGTTTTGGCGGTATGAGTTTTAAGGATCTAACAGACACTATAACTCTTGGCATAGCTTTGGGGCTTTTGGCCGGAAAAACTTTGGGCATATTTTTATTTAGCTATATCAGCAGCAAAGTCGGTATAGGAAAACTGCCCGATGGTGTAGATGCAAAATCTTTGCTGGGTGTTTCTATACTTGGCGGTATAGGTTTTACCATGAGTTTGTTTATAGGTTCACTTGCTTTTGAATGTCAAAACGGTATATGTTTTGATATAGTAGATGAGAGAGTTGGAATCCTCCTTGGTTCACTTCTTTCAGGTATAATAGGTTTTATATATCTAAAAAAAGTTTTTAACAACCTGCCAAACAAGAGCTGAAGATATTCCCGCTGCAAAACCGGCTATAACATCATCCATCATAACACCTATGCCCGCCGGTGCTTCTTTGTCTATTTTACCTATAATTGACGGCTTTTTTATATCAAAATATCTAAAAAACAAAAAAGAAAGCACTGCTTGGATCAAAAATCCGTTTTTTATATCAAACATATCTGCAGGAGTAAAAGCAGGAGCTATGCTAAGAGCTATCCAGATACCTGCTAACTCATCTATGACTATCCTCTTGTCATCGTGGGTATTTGTATCTTTTTCATATTTGTTTATAAGGTCAATTCCATATATAGTTATAAATGCCGCAGCCAAAAAAAGTGTAGTCTCGTCAAAATAAAAAAGTAAAAACATCCCCAAAACAAGTCCCACAAGACTACCGACGGTCCCGGGAGCTTTTGGAAAAAGACCGCTGTATCCTACAGTAAGCAAAAACCATCTCATAAAAAACCTTAGGTGAGTGATGTAGTTTGATAAAGCTTCATAAGCTCAAGATAAAAATCCTCTTCACTGTGCTCTTGTAAAAGTCCCCCAACAGGCAAAACATCATAGTAAAGTTTTTCAAGATTTTTAAATCTGTTTTTAAAAAGCCTTGCAAGTATAAAGCTTGAGAGCTCTTTTCTCATCAAAACCGCAGGTGGAAGTATCCCAAGCTCAAGCAGTTCCAAAATAGAGTCAGCCTTGTAAGATATATGATGATGTTGTCCGTGTGGACATGTGTTAGTGCTTACAAGTGTTCTGCAGATATTGCAGTAAACATACTCGCTTGCTATTTGTATCTCTATATCGATTCCTACAACCTTGTCTATGATAGATTTGTTTGAATTACAGTCATAAAACATTCCAAGTCCCGCATGGTTTCTGCCTATGACCAAACTGTCACACCCGTAGTTTTTAGCCACTATGGCATCTATGATAATCTCATTGTATCCGGCAAATATATAACTGTTCTCAAGTGGAACTATAACAGCTTTGTTCTTTGGCAGGAAATTGTCTATAAAATATTTTAAAGTATCATATCTTAACTGATAGCTTAGGTTGTCATTATTATATGGTTTTAACAAAAATATAACCAACAAATCAACACTCTCAAGTGTTTGACGAAGCAGTCTTTCATGTGCTCTGTGAAGCGGATTTGCAGCCATCATGATAGCCGCCGTTTTTTTTGCATCAACCATATTTTTGGCATTTTCTATAATCTGCTTGTTTTTATTTGAAGAAGGTTTGACGAGAGTGTATTCTCCGCTTATTGCAAATCTGCCAAGCCTCTTTAGTGTTGCCTGAATACCTGGATGGGTTGTATCTGTTGTTCCGTATATCTGTTTTAGTCTCTCTTTAGGGTCTATCTCAAATACATCATCAACTTTTAAGGTTGCAAAATCTTCATCATCACATACAAGAGTTATCTCTTCACCTTTTTGCAAAGTTTGGGCAATCTCTTCGTTTTTTTTGCCTGCGGGTGCAAGTATAAACGGAAAAGGGAAAGTTTTCCCGTCAACCATACCTGTTTTGGCAACCTCTTCTGACTCTTCCCTATTCATAAGTTTTGTAACAGGATATAAAAGACCCTCTTTTACAAGTTCCAGAACACTTGCGGCTTCTTTGTCTATAAAAACTGTTTTATTTTTTCTTGATGATGTCATATTTCTTTCTTTTTTCCCACAAGCTTTTTCTGCTTATACCAAGTTTTTTTGAAAGTTCGGTGTCTGGATACTTGTATTGGTAGTTGATAACAATGTATTTTACATAATCATCTATGGTTAAAATCTCACCCTGTGAAAGAAAATCGTTTTTTATTTTAAACTCTATAACCTCATATCTTGGGTCTTTTATCTCGTTTTCTATAAAAATTATGGCCTCTTTTTTGTATACGGCACTGTAAAAATCTTCCAACTGAAATTTTTTTAGCGATTCAAAACCGACTATATAAAGTATATCATCTTCCTGAGCACTTTTTATGTCATCTATACCTTCAGGATCAGATATATCTATAAATGTAAAGTGGGTATTTTTGTTTTTTGCATATGCATATGCAAAAGCATCTGCATTTTTTTGAGATGATGTCAGAACAAAAACAGGCAGTTTGATTTTGGAAAAGTCAAAATCCTTAACATCTGAGCAAAATGTATAGTCAAGATATTTTTTAAATGCTTCGTTTTGTTTTTTCAGTCTTTCATGATCTTTGTAATGGTTTATCTTTTTTATCAGTTCTTCTATCATGAAAGGTTTTATAATATAATCTTTTGCACCTGCACTGAGTGGTTTTGCAACAGTGTTGTAGTTTATCGATGCAACCATAAGTATCACTATGGCATAATTGTATTTTTTTATAACAGGTATAAGATCTGTTGAGTTTATCATAGTAGAAAGAAGCACAACATCGTAACTTTTGTCATATCCCATAGCTTCTCTGTCAGATGTGCATATGTCACAAACATGACCTATCTCTGTAAGCCTTGTTGCTATACTTTGAGCCAGATATATCTCATTTTCTATTATAAGTATCTTCACAGTTTTTTACTCCAATCAAAATATTTCAAGTTTGCATTTGCCATAACTGCCACCCCCTCCTTTCTTCCAGTAAATCCGAGTTTTTCCGTAGTTGTTGCTTTTATATTGACCCTTTGCATATCAAGATTTAAAAGCTTTGCAAGGTTTTTTCTAAAGCTTGGTTTGTAATCTTTAAGTCTTGGTTGCTGGGCGATAACGGTTATATCAACATTTACCAGTTCATAACCAAACGACACGACTTTGTCTAAAACATTTTTTAGAAGTATTTTTGAATCCATATCTTTGTATGTTTCATCAGTATCCGGGAAAAGTTCACCTATGTCTCCAAATCCTATGGCACCGAGTATGGCATCTATAAGAGCATGTAAAGCCACATCTCCGTCACTGTGTGCTTCAAATCCGTATCCGCACTCTATTTTCTCACCGCATAGATATAAAAAATCTTTTGACATATCAAACTTGTGAACATCAAAACCGTTTCCGCTTAGTGTTATATCACATGGAGGTGTTAAACACTCAAGAAGTTTCAAGTCATCTTTGTATGTGAGTTTTACAGCCGATTTTTCACCTTGAACAAACCCTCTGCTGCCACCATATGCAACAACGGCAGAACTGTCGTCTGTAAAATCGGTTGATATCTCAAGTGCTTTTTTCAAAACTGATGTTTTTGAGAGTTGTGGTGTCTGTATAAGTTTTATCTCATCTCTGTTTATGGTTTCATTTTTATACACAACCGTATCAACACTGTTTAGATACGGAACAACAACATCATAATCCTCTTTTTTATCCAAAAGCCTCTCTATAAGAGATTTGCCTATACATACCCTGGCTACATCACTTACCAAAACATAATCCGTATCTACAAAATTCAAACCGTTTTTTAATGATTCTCCTCTTGTGTTACCACCCTCTACAAAAATATACTCATCAGTGAAATTTTTCATATAATCTATATCTGTTTTTGAGGAAACTATCACAATATTATCAAAATATCCGCTTTCTTTAAAATTATCTGCTACAAATTTCCACAATGGCTTATCATCACACCATAACCATTGTTTTTTAGTAACAAATTCAAACCTGCTGGAACTGCCTGCTGCAAGCAAGACCAAAGACAAATTATCCAAAATTTTTCCTCAACAAAAAAGTGTTACGAAATTATACACTTTAAAATTTGAATTTACCTTAAAAATAAAAATTATCACCTGCTTTGTTTTTGATTTTAATCTTGAATTAATTTTATATTAGTATATTTTCAGGAGATAAACTATTTTTGGAGACAACCATGAGAACACAATGGGTTAAAAAAAGAGAAAACGATCCCGTAAAAACTCAAATGTATTATGCAAAACAGGGCATTATAACCGAAGAGATGGAGTATGTTGCAAAGATAGAAGATTTAGAGCCTGAACTTGTCAGAAGTGAAGTGGCAAGAGGAAGGATGATAATACCCGCAAATGTAAATCATACTAACTTAGAACCTATGGCCATAGGGCTTGCAGCCAGATGTAAAATAAATGCAAACATTGGTTCATCTGCCCTTGCTTCAGATGTTCAGGGTGAGATAGAAAAAATACAGGTTTCACAACACTACAAAGCAGATACCGCTATGGACCTCTCTACAGGAGGTGATTTGGATGAGATTAGAAAAGCAGTTATTGCCAACTCCAAAATACCTATAGGAACAGTTCCTATATATCAGATACTTCATGATGTCAACAACAAGATAGAAAACCTAACTATAGATAAAATGTTAGAGGTGCTTGAGAGACAAGCAAAACAGGGTGTTAGCTACTTTACGATACATGCCGGATTTTTGCTTGAAAATATGCCAAAAGTTGCAAAAAGAAAGATGGGTATCGTTAGCCGTGGCGGAAGTTTGATGGCTGCCTGGATGATGCACTACCACAGAGAAAACCCTTTTTATACGGCTTTTGATGATATACTTGATATTTGTAGAAAATATGATGTAAGTCTCTCTTTGGGTGATAGCCTAAGACCTGGATGTTTAGCAGATGCTAGCGA
>WFOM01000129.1 GCA_015488075.1 Helicobacteraceae bacterium
TCTATTATCTCTGCCGTTCCTCTTTTTATCTCGTTTAATGCCTCTTGTATCATATGTTTTTTAACCCTTACTAACTAAAATTATTATTGTATGCATCATCGGTTCTGATGAAGTCTATAACTTTAATTTTTTGCTCTATTTTAGCACGAAGTTTATTAAGATTAGCTTCTTTTGTTTCAAAAATCAGTTCACAATACCTAAAATAGTTTTTTTGTGCCTCATTTATCTCTATTGAGATTATATTTATATCCAGTTTAGCCAAATATGTTAAAAATTTGGCTAATGCACCTTTTTCGTTTTGCAGTGAGACTATCATCTTGTAGTTATACAGGTTCTCTTTTTTCCATTTTACAAAAACCATCTTATCATGATTAAGAAGTTTGTCGTAGGCTTTTTTACACATTTTGTGGTGTATGTGAACCGTATTTTTTTCCAAAAACCCTATAATCTCGTCTCCGTATTTCGGATGGCAACAGTAATCAAAAGATATTTTTCCTATGTTGTTGTTTGAATATATCTCTATCTCTTTTAAATCATATTTTTTTAGTTTAAATCTGTGTCTGGTTAGAAATCTTTTAAATCTGTTGTTATTGGCGATATCCTGTATGTAGGAGTTTATTATAAACTTCAACCTGTCTATGTCTGTTGCAAGAGTATCGTATGAAATTTTGTTTTCGCTGAGCCACTCTTTTACTCTGTGGTAATTCAGATTCATAACGGTTGAGAGGATGTTTATACCTACTATTTTGTTTATATCTTTTAATCTCTGGTTGCAGATATGTTTGATGTTTGATTTTGCTTTTGATGTTTTGACTGCATCTATCCATGTGCATCTTGTTTTTATCTCATCATCCGTTTCTATTTTTACTATATCGCCGTTGTGAAGTTCTGTAAGCAAAGATGATTTTGTTTTGTTTATATATGCACTTACAGCTTTGTTTCCTATATCTGAATGAACTGCATATGCAAAATCAAGAGCAACAGCACCTCTTGGGAGTGTCCAAATGTCACCCTTTGGAGAAAAAACAGATATCTCTTCGCTGTATAGGTCGTTTTTTGCAAGTGTGTAAAACTCTTCAAGATTTTCTTCCTGATACTGCAGGTTGTCGAGCCAGTCAAGTTTTATATTGCTTACACCGCTTTTGTATTTCCAGTGTGCCGCTACACCGAGTTCTGCCGTTTGGTGCATTTTAAATGTTCTTATCTGCACTTCAAATATCGCTTTTTTATGAAAAACCGTTGTATGGATGGTCTGATAACCGTTTTCTTTCGGAACTGCTATATAATCTTTGAATCTTGATGCAAGAGGCTGAAAATTCAGATGTATAAGCCCCAAAACCTTATAACACTCAACATCGTTTTCAACCAAAATTCTAATAGCAAGTAGATCCAAAATCTCATCTATGCTTATACCTTTTCTTTGCATTTTAAGGTATATGGAGTATTTGTGTTTTATTCTTGAGAGTATTTTAAAACTGTTTTCTGCAAAGCCGTTTTGTATCAGTATGTTTGAGACAGCAGATTTGAATTCGTTCAGTTTTATCTCTATCGTTTCATAGTTTTGGTCATAATAGTTTTGGATTTTGTGTGCTTCCTGAGGGAAAAGATATGTAAAACTCAGATCCTCAAGCAGATTTTTTAAAAAAGAGATACCAAGCCTGTGTGCTATAGGGGCATAAACAACAAGTGTTTCTTCAGATATCCTTTTTTGTTTGTGCGGAGGGAGTGCATCAAGTGTCAGCATATTGTGCAGTCTGTCACACAGCTTTACAACCAAAACCCTTATATCTTTTATACTTGCTATAAGCATTTTTCTAAATGAAAGGGCTGATAGCATCAGTTTTTCGTTTGAGTTTGAGGGGATTAGTTCATCACCTCGTATTTTGTCTATTTTTGTAAGACCCTCAACGATGGTTGCAACCTCAAGACCAAATCTGTCGGATACATCTACAAGTGTGAGTTCGGTATCTTCTACAACATCATGCAAAAGTGCAGATACTGTCATACTTTCGTTGTTTGATATTTCTGCGGTAATTGCGGCAACAAGTATAGGATGGATAACATACTCTTCACCGCTTTTTCTAAATTGCCCCGCATGGGCTTTTTTTGCCAGAGCCAAAGCATCGTCTATATCTTTGGTCGGCTCTATTTTGCTGTATAAAAATCTGGTGGCGTCTTCTATGTTTTTTATAGATTTTAGTTTATGTATATCTGTGTTTGATATAGGCAAAGACAACCTCTATTTGAACCCTTTGACTTTTACAAGCCCTTCTGCTATCTCCATCAAAGCTAAATCTATTGGTTTTATATCTTTGATTGAAACACTTAGTTTGCTTGGTGCTCCGTTTGAAAGTTCATCGGCTCTTTTTCTTATAGCAACCGAGAGCTGGTATCTGTCAAGTTCCGGATTTTCTTCCAAAACTTTAGCTGTTAGTTTTTCTACACTTATTTCCATTTTTTCTCCTTTTTTATTTATTTTTATATGGCTAAGAAAGTAATTTCTTAGTCTATTATTTTATTTTTATACGCCAAAAGAAGTAATTCTTTTGGCTACGCTAACACTAGGTTCTCATTAAACCTAAATTTCCGTTTTCAGTTATCTGTTATCCGTTTTCCGCACGGAGAGCCCACGCCACCTTGTGGCTTTTTGGACTTGAAGCTATCCTCTCTAAAACCTTAATCCTCAACCCTTAATTCTACTTAACTATCGAACAATTTTTAAAGTTTTCGTTATAAAGTATGTCGTAAAGATTTCCCTCTTTTGACATATCACATACTATAATAGGCAGTTTGTTGTCTTTTGCTAAAGCTATAGAAGTATCATCCATCACTTTTATATGATCTTTCAAGGCTTCATCATAGCTTATAACATCAAGTTTTTTTGCATCGTCGTATTTGTTTGGATCTTTGTCGTAAACTCCGTCAACCTTTGTTGCTTTTACTATGACATCCGCACCAATTTCAACAGCTCTTAATGTAGCTGCGGTGTCTGTGGTAAAATACGGGTTTCCTGTTCCTGCCGCAAAAACAACAACCCTTCCTTTTTCAAGATGTCTTCTTGCTCTTCTGTTTATAAATGGTTCGGCTATCTGTTCCATTTTTATGGCTGTTTGCATTCTTACACAAAGTCCTGCATGCTCACAAGCTTCTTGGATGGCAACACCGTTTATAACGGTTGCAAGCATCCCCATATAGTCTGCACTTGCTCTTCTTATTATACCGTCAGCCGCCGCACTTACACCTCTTATGATGTTTCCGCCACCTACGACTATACCTACTTCTATTCCTGCATCTACCAGTGTTTTTATCTCATTTGCAATATAGTTTAATATTTTTGTATCAATCCCATGCCCTGCACTTCCTGCTAAAGCTTCACCTGAAAATTTTACAAGCACCCTTTTGTATGCCATAAAGTTATCCTTTATGTTGCTGTTATAAAAATCCCGGTATTATACTTAAGTTTTACTTTTAAATCGTTTAAGCTACTTTTGTGGCTTAACAAAAATGAAAAAAAGTATATAATTTTTGAAAAATTTCAGGATTGAGGTTTTGGGTTGAGGAAAATGAGCGATAGTTATAAAAATATCTTAAACCTCAATCCTAAAACTTCAAACCTGTTTCATAAGACGTATTAAAATAAAAAAAAGGCACAATGGTGCCGCGAGCCCTCTGCTGAAGAGAACTAAGCGTTAGCGTAGCC
>WFOM01000130.1 GCA_015488075.1 Helicobacteraceae bacterium
CATATATCTCTTTTAATTTCATTTTACTTTTTTTTACATCCCAATAAAAATCTTTTGGTTTTTGTTGCATTTGAAATGTTGAGTCCAAAACCGATCCCAAATATTGAATTTGTTTTTTTTGGTGAGTATTTTGGGATAATTATGGCAGAGTCTGCTTTTGCATATATGTAAACTTCAGCTCCGTCTTTTGTTTTTGAAATCAAATCATACTTTTCATTTGCACTTGTAATGGTTTTGTTTTCTACTACAAGCGGTATGAGAGATTTTTTCATTTGCTCTTTTGGGAACTCTTTTATTACATTCCAGTTGTTATCCGCCAAAGCTGTAAAAACACATATGTAGTTTCCGTTTTTAAGGTTTTGTGCATACAAACCGGTGCTTAAAAACAAAACAGCCGAAAGTGAGATTTTTTTTAAAATGCCTAAAGAGAGGGTTTTGATGTTCATAAAATTTCCTTTGGATACAAAAAGAGGCTTGCTCCTATTGTTAATAATTTTGAAGGATGTTATACCGTAAAAAAGTATAAAATCTTTCTTCTTTGTATGGCAATTATATCATAAATGGGTTCATATATCAAACATTCTGAGTCTTTAGTTTCTCCAACTCCTCTTTGGCAGCTTCAAAATTCTCATCTATTTCAAGAGCTTTTTCATAAGCCCACTTAGCTTCTTCTTTTTTGTCCTTGTCCAGATATATATTTCCAAGGTTAAAGTAGTATTTTGGATTGTTTTTATCCAGATGGATTGCTTCTTTTATGTATTCTTCTGCTTTGTTAAGGTTTACAAAACCACCTTTTGCTCTGTATGATGAAGCCATAAGTGAGTATAAGTCAGGGTCGTTTTTGTAACTTTTTATGGCATCTTCCAGTGCTTCTATGGCATCCTGGTAGTTTTTGTTTATATAGTGTATAAAGGCTATTTTGTATAGTATCTCGCTGTCAAAAGGTTTTTTTCTGTTTGCTTCTCTTAAAATAGTAAGTGCTTTGTCATAGTTTTTTTGTTCAAACTCCCTGTCTGCCTCATCTATAAGATTTCTTACATGGGCAAGTGTTGCGGGTGTGAGTTCTTTTAGATCGCTTACTATACCGTCCTCTTCAAATGACTCTTCATTTTGCGGTTGGTCTTTTAGCTGGTTTATATGAATATAAACCTGATATGCAAAAAATGCGGTTGTTGCCAGAAGTATAAGTTGAAATATTGTCATTATCTATAGTCCTTCAATGCTCTTTGTATATCTCTTTGCTGGTCTTTTTTCTTGAGTTCTGCTCTTTTGTCATAAAGTTTTTTACCCTTTGCAAGGGCTATTTTCAGTTTTGCTATATTTTTTTTGTTAAAATAAATCGAAAGAGGAACTATGGTATAGCCCTCTTTTTCTGTTGCACTTTTAAGCTTTTCTATCTCTTTTTTGTGAAGAAGCAGTTTTCTCGCACCCCTTTCTTCATGAGCAAAAAATCTGTTTGTAGTGTTTAAAACCCCTATATGTGCATTAAAAAGTGTAGGCTCTCCTTTTACTATCCTTATAAAACTGTCTTTTAGATTTACTTTTTTTGCACGAAGTGCCTTTACTTCACTCCCTTTTAAAACTATGCCTGCTTCATAGGTTTCTATGATCTCATAGTCATGATAAGCTTTTTTGTTTCTTGATAGCACTTCAGCCATACAGAGCCTTGATGTTAAATATTTTTGAAATTATAACCCATTAGAGGAAAAAAGAGGACTCTCCTCTGAAAAATAGAATTATATCCGGCGTTAAGTTATATTATCCTAAAAAAGCTGCTGCCGCTTCCGCTGAAATACCATCCCTTTTTTTGAAATTTTTTCAAATCGGGATAAAGTTTTAGTGCAGGTGCATACAAATCGTTAGCACCGTATATATCTGAATTTTTTAAAATATCTTTTGAGTTGGTTTTAAACAGTTTGTTTTTTTCATCTTCATATATCGGATTAAAAAAAAACTCTCTGTATGTTTTGTAAACCGTAGGAGTAGATATCTTTATATCCGGTGTAAAAGTTTCAATATTTAAACTCTCTTCTTTAAACTCTTCTACTTTTTCACCTATACCGCTTACATTCGCACTTTTATATCCATATACGAAAAACGGCACATCTGCACCTGCTTTTGAGCCTATATATGAGAGTTCTTCTTTTTTAAGACCGAGCTTTAACTCATCATTGCACATAAGCAAAAATACAGCGGCATTACTGCTTCCCCCGCCAAGCCCTGCAAATGCGGGTATGTTTTTTTTTACCTTTATACCGTAGTGTTTAAAAAAATCTTTTAGTTTTTTGGAGTTTACAGCTTCATTTAATGCTATATATGCTTTGTATATGGTGTTTTGTTTTGTTTCGCAATCAAAATTGCCTTCTATAAAAAAATCATCTGTTTCGTTTTTTGTAAATGAAAGTTCATCATAAAGATTTTCTATTATGACAAACCTTGAGGCTATTTCATGATAGTTGCCTCTTATGCCTGTAATTTTTAAAAAAATATTTACTTTTGCAAAAGCTTTCATTTTTTTATAATTTTTGATGAAAGTTCTTTTAGCTGTTGGTTGCTTGCCTGTTTTGTAGCTTCCTTGTTTAGTTCTTTTATATCTTCAAGAAGCTCATTTCTTATGATGCTTAACTCTTTTGGTGCTTCTATACCGAGTTTTACAACTCCTTTGTCGATAGATACGACTTTTATCTCAATATCA
>WFOM01000131.1 GCA_015488075.1 Helicobacteraceae bacterium
AGATGTGTATAAGAGACAGATGTTGATGAAGTTATAAAATGGATATTTAACAATGCAAAGGAGATATAGATAATGGAAGCTGTTTTTAATGCCATACAAAAAAGTGCAAAAAGGATAAAAGAAGCCATAGATACAAAAGATGTAGGATACAGTGCTTCACAAAACAGCTCGGGTGAAACTCAGCTTGAGCTTGACATAAAATGCGATATGATTATAGAAGAGGAATTTTCCAAGATAGAAGCCGTAAACACCATAGCAAGTGAAGAAAAAGAAAAAGAAAACATCCTTCATGAAGATGGAAGATATTTTATAGCTTATGACCCGCTTGACGGCTCATCACTTATAGATGTCAACCTCAGTGTAGGATCTATATTTGGCATATATGACAAAGGGTTTGGTGCCAACAGACTTGTAGCTGCTGCTTATGTTGTATACGGTCCCAGAGTTGAGATGGTTTTTGCCAAAGATGATGTGAGACTTTATCTGTTGCAAAACGGTGAGTTTGAATTTGTAAAGAGTGTAACACTGAAAGAAAAAGGCAAACTTATGGCTCCTGGCGGAACTCAACAACACTGGGCCAATTATCATAAAAGTATGATAGACGGTTTTTTCAAAGAAGGATACAGACTAAGATACTCCGGCGGTATGGTGCCTGATCTTCATCAGATACTTCTAAAAGGTGGAGGACTTTTTAGTTACCCGGGAACAACAGACAAACCAAAAGGAAAACTCAGAAGACTCTTTGAAGTTTTTCCGTTTGCATATGTGTATACAAAAGCCGGAGGTTATGCCACAGACGGTAAAAACGACATACTTTCACTTGGTTTTGATGGTATTCACGATACCACACCGTGTTTTTTCGGCTCAAAATATGAAACAGACAGAGTAAAAGAGGTTTACAGTCAAAATGGATAAAGAACAAAACGAAAAAGTTTTGGATGAGTTTGAACTTCATCTTGAAAAAATGATAAAAGAGCTTCAGGAGTGCCAGCATAAAAAAAATCTCAATTCATGTTCACCCTGTGAGCTTTTTTTTGAGTGTCAACTCAGAAAAGATTATGTAGATGCAGTTTACAACTCCATGAGCAAAGGTCAAACAGGCGGATTTGAATTTTAACTGACTTTACGCACCATATCATAAACTGAGTGGTTTTTGGGGCATTCGAGTGCAAGGCACACCGACGAAGCATAGCCGTAGCTACGCTAAGGAGGTGTAACGAAGCAAATCGTGTGTCGCAAAAGCCACCCAAAGGGCGAAAAGATAAAGCATCATCTGACTTCGTTATAGAACTTTTATCGTAGCTTCGGCTACGATAAAAAACCTATGCCTTGTATATGACACTTTCTCTTTTCGCTCAGCTTGCGATATGGTGCGTAAGGTCAGTTTTAAAACGGCTTTTAAAAATTTTCGATAAAATTTCAAAAAAAAATTAGCAGGATGATAAAGTGAGCAAATACATAACCACACCGATATATTATGTCAACGGAGAGGCACATATAGGTCATGCCTATACAACTTTTATAGCTGATACACTGGCAAGATATGAAAGACTAAAAGGTGAAGATACTTTCTTTTTAACAGGAACGGACGAACACGGACAGAAGATAGAAGAAGCCGCAAAAAAAGCCGGCAAACCTACTCAGGTTTTTGCAGATGAGATAAGTGCCAAGTTCAAAAATCTGTGGGATGAGTTTGAGATAAGTTATGACAAATTTATAAGAACTACAGATGACTATCACAAAGAGGGTGTAAAAAAAGCTTTTTTGAAAATGTATGAAAAAGGTGATATATATCTTGGTGAATATGAAGGAAACTACTGTGTAAGCTGTGAGGCTTTTTTTCCGGAGACTCAACTAATAGACGGTGAATTTTGTCCTGACTGCGGAAGAAGCACAAGCATAGTAAAAGAAGAAAGCTACTTTTTCAAACTCTCAAAATATCAAGACAGACTTTTGGAACTTTATGAAAAAAATCCTGACTTTATCATCCCAAAAGCAAAAGCAAACGAGATTGTAAACTTTGTTAAAGGTGGACTAAAAGACCTCTCAATTACTAGAACATCTTTTAGCTGGGGTGTTCCTCTTCCTAAAGAGGTAAACAATCCAAAACATGTTATGTATGTGTGGCTTGATGCACTTTTAAACTATATAACCGCCCTTGGATATGAAAACAGCCAAGAGCAGCTTATGTACAGATACTGGCCCGCTTTTGTTCATCTGGTAGGTAAAGATATACTTAGATTTCATTCCATATACTGGCCGGCATTTTTGATGAGTCTAGATCTACCTCTTCCAAAACATATAGCAGCACACGGATGGTGGACTAGAGACGGTGAAAAGATGAGCAAATCAAAAGGAAATGTGGTTTACCCAAAAGAGGTTGCAGATGCATACGGGTATGAAAATTTCAGATATTTTATGCTTAGAGAAGTTCCTTTCGGACAGGATGGGGATTTTAGCCAAAAAGCACTTATAGACAGGATAAACTCTGAACTAAGCAACGATTTGGGAAATCTTTTAAACAGAATCATAGGTATGAGCAGTAAATATTCAAACTATCATATAGATTCAAAAGATGTTTTAAAATACCATAAAAAAGAGTTGGATGCGGTTGATGAGATCTTAGAGGGTCTGGATAAATTTATGGAACAGGTCCAGCCGAACAGATATCTTGAAGAGTTATGGAAAGTTTTTGTCATAGGCAATCAGGCCATACAGGAAAGCGAACCATGGGTCAAGATAAAAAACAACCAGGAAGATGAAGCATTGGCAACTGTTGCACTTGTTGCAAACATACTTGCAAGAGCATCTGTTATGCTTTATCCCGTTATGCCAAAAACTGCTCAAAAAATAGCTTCGGCTTTAAAATTTGAGATTGACAACAACTCTTATGAGAGATTTGTTAACAACAAAGAGCTTTTGAGTCCGTTTGATATAGAAAAAATACCGCCGCTTTTTCCAAAGATAGAAGAGCCACTTTTAAAAGATGTAAAAAAAGAGGAAAAAAAGGAAGAAGAAGAGGTTAAACAGGAAAAGCCAAAAGAGGAAAATCAAGACAACCTTATAACTATAGACCAGTTTTTCAAAACCGAACTCAAAGTGGCAACGGTTATAGAAGCCCAGGAGGTTAAAAAATCAAAAAAACTTTTAAAACTTCAGCTTGATGTAGGTGAGGAAAAACCAAGACAGATAGTTGCAGGCATAAAAGAGTTTTATTCAGTAGATGAGCTTGTAGGAACACAGATTTGTATGGTGGCAAATCTAAAACCTGCAAAACTTATGGGTATAGAGTCGCAGGGGATGTTGCTTGCGGCAAAAGATGATGAGGGACTTTGTCTTATAAGACCTGAAAAACCAAAAAAACCCGGCACACCTATTGGATGAGACTTGAAAACATCTTGGCACTTACAAACGGAGAGCTTAAGTCAAATCCGTTTGTAAGTGACTTTAACGATTTTGTATTTAATCCAAAAAAAGTTAAAAAAGGCGATCTTTTTGTAGCAAATACACCGGAGTTTATAGATGAAGCCATACAAAACGGTGCATATGCAGTTTTGTATGATTTTCAAACTCAGGTGAGCGATGATGAGATAGCATGGATAAAGGTTGAAAACATTGAAACCGCCCTGCTTCGTCTGTTGAGATTTTTTCTGATAGACAAAGATATAAAAGCTTACTTTACCGACAGTATAACTTTAAAACTTGCACAACAAATAAAAACAAAAGATATATACTCACTTGATAAAACCATATATGAGTCTTTTGCAGATATTTTTGAAAAACCTTTTAGATATATCTTTTTTGATAATAAAAGATACAAAGATTTGTTTGTCGAGATATATCAGTTCCCAAAAATTTCAAGATACAGTATAGATATAGTTGAAAAAACTCTTTATGAAACATCTTTTATATTTAAAGATGTGTATTATGAGAGAAAAAACATTTCGCCTTTTTTTATCCCTTTTTTGGAGAAACTTTTAAACTTTTTTGTTGAAAAAGAGATTTCATTTGAGATTAAAGATTTCGGATATATTGACAATTTTGAGGTTGTGTTTGTAAACAACAACCTTGAGATAAAAGAAAACGGTCAGGGCAACAAAGTTTTAATCTTTGAAAAAGATACAGATTTGGCCGTTACCGAGGCATTGTTTTTACAAAAAGAGATTTTTTGGGCAAAAACTGTGTTTTTGTTTCCAAAAACTATAAAGCAATTAAAAGATATATATGCTGTCTCTTATACACATCTGACGC
>WFOM01000132.1 GCA_015488075.1 Helicobacteraceae bacterium
CAGAGGCAGCACTTTTTGTTATATTTTTCCAAAATATTCTGTAGAAAAATAATATTATCCTAAATTATCACATTTTACATACATTTTACATTATAAAGTTATACTTTCCATCGAATATGAATAGGAGGGAAATATGAAACGAGTGCTAATCTCATCATTGCTTTTATCTATTTCGGTATTTGCTACTGATTATAAAAAAGTGATTGAGTATCCAGATGCAAGCAGTATGATCAAAAAAGATCTACTTGCTCCGCCAAAAGTTTACAATATGCCAAAAGGATGTATAACAAACGATCCTGCGGCTATAGCAAGAGGAAAGTTTATTTTTCATAACTTAAACGGGAAAAAAGCAAAACAAAACCCGCCAAAAGGTCTTAGTAGAAAAACAAAAGACGGAAAAATAAAGCAATATGGAAACTGTATAGCTTGCCACAATATAGAGGGAGCTAAAGGTGCCGGAAACGTTGGACCGGATCTTTCTAAATATAAAGAAAACTTTATAGATACGAAAGTTAGAGATTATAAGTTTGTATTTCAAAAAATTGCCGATGCTCGTATAGATAACCCAAATACAAATATGACGATAAATTTAACAACAGGGTTGTTTACACCTAGAGAGATATGTGATATAGCATCATATATAGTTTCTAAAAAATAGTAAGGAGATATAGTATGGAAAGAAGAGAATTTTTTAAAACAGTAGGAGCCGTAGCAGCAGTTAGCGCGGTTTTACCAACGGTTAGTTTTGCTAAATCCGGTAATCCAAATAAAATGGACTATAAGACTGCAATATCGGCAGTAACTAATGGTAAACAACCTAAAATGTCGGATAAAGTAAAACTGAAAGTTCCTGAGATTGCAGAAAACGGAGCAGTTGTTCCTGTAACTGTTATAGTTGATTCACCTATGACACCACAAAATTATGTAAAATCTATACATATTTTTAGCACAAAAAACTCAAATGCTAGATGTTTAGACACAAATCTTTCACCAGCTAACGGTAAAGCTATGGTTGCAACTAGGATCAAGTTAAACGGGACACAAGAGGTTATAGCTGTTGTAGAGTTAAGCAATGGTGAATTCTTGATGAATAAAAAAAGTATAAAAGTAACCATCGGTGGATGTGGTTGATATAGACTAAATAAAAGAAAGGAAAAGAAATGGAAGCTAGAAAATCGTTAATAAAAATAAAACCTAAAAGATACAAAAACGGTGATATAGTAAAAGTAAGTTTTATGATAATGCATCCAATGTATACCGGAGCAAGCAAAGATAAAAAGACGAAAAAGATTATACCTGCAAAATATATAAATAGTTTAAAATTTATATATAATGGAAAAGAGATAACAAACATGAAAGTTTGGGAATCAGTCTCTACCAACCCTGTTTTTACAATTTATATGAAAATAAACGGTAAAGGTAAATTGACAGTTAAATATACAGACAATACCGGTGAATCTGGTGAGAGAAGTAAGAAGATAAAACCAAAAGGATAAGAGATGAAAGGAAAAATTATACTAACACTTGCACTTTTTTCATCACTCTCTTTTTGTGGCGAACAGTTCTCTATGAGTGATGCCGATAGAGCACTATATGAAGAGATGAAAGAAAATAACCCAGCAGATATTATGTTGGCTGATGGGGAGGAGTTATTTGAAGATATAGGCGGGGAAAAAGCTTTGGCAAAATTTCTTGGCGTATCTGAAGATGATTTGCCATCATATATAGCCGGTTTTCCTAGATATGTAAAAAAGATCGGTCTTGTTGTAGGACTTGACCAAGTTTTACAAGCTATGATGTATGATAAAGGTAAAAAACCATTTAAGCTAAAAAGTAAAAAAATGTTTAATATGGTTGCTTATGTAAAATCTATAGCAAATGATGAAAAGATAAATATAGATGTAAATGCTGACCCTTATATAAAAGCTATGTATAAATTGGGTAAAAAGGTTTTTATGACAAAAAGAGGTGGCAGGGGTCTTTCTTGTAATAGTTGTCACTCTCCTTCTGTTGTAGGATTGGTTTTAAGGACTCAAAAGCTTCCTGATCTTGGATCAAACGGTGCAAAATCAGCAGCAACTTGGCCGGCATATAGGATGACAAAATCTTCTCTAAGAACATTTCAAAGAAGATTTCAAGGTTGTATGAAAAATGCACTTTTAAAGGTTATACCAATTGGTTCTAAACAGATGGTAGCACTTGAAGTGTATCTAACAGAACAAGCAAAGGGAAGTAAGATAGAGATCCCTGGTTTAAAAAGATAAAGGTAAATTATGGAAGTTTCTAGAAGAGACTTTATGCATATAGCAGCGATATTTGGGCTTGGAGTAGCTTCTAATGCTTTTGGAGGTGGTATAAAACAAGCTTCAGATATCAAACTCGAAGATATATACGATTTTAAAGATACGGGAAATATTACACTTTTACATATGTGTGATATGCATGCACATATAAAACCACTTTATTGGAGAGAACCATCTACGCTTATATCTGCCCCTAATCTAGTTGGAACTCCAGGGTTTTTATGTGGTGAATCATTTGCAAAATTTTATGGACTTGAGCCTAGCAGTTTAGATGCCTACTTCGATACTTATATAGACTTTGTGTCTTTAGCTCATAAATTTGGTAAAATGGGCGGTATAGCTCATATGAAGTCTGTTATAGATTATGTTAAAAAAGCTAGAGGAAAAGACAAGGTTTTACTTTTAGATTCCGGTGATACTTGGCAAGGAACCGGAGTTGCACTCAAATCTAAAGGTGAAGCTATAGTAAAAGCTCAAAATTATCTTGGTGTAGATGTTATGGTTGGACACTGGGAGTTTACTTATGGTAAAGAGCAAGTTAAAAATCTTATAGATAAGTTAGATGGAAAATTTATATCACAAAATATTGTTGGAGATGATCCGTTTTCTGATGAGTATGAGGAGCTTATATTTGAACCTTATACTATAGAAGAGAGAGGTGGAGCGAAGATAGGTATCATCGGCCAGTCGTTCCCGTTTACATCAACTGCAAATCCAAAAGAGTTTACTCAAGGTTGGAGTTTTGGCTTAAGGCTAGATACTCTTCAAGAATATGTAGATGAGTTAAGAAAAGAGAAAAAGGTTGATTGTGTAGTTGTTTTATCTCATGACGGTTTTAGTGTTGATCAAGAGGTAGCAAGAAGAGTTCATGGTATAGATTTTATACTAAGTGGGCATACACATGATCCAGCACCTAAACCTATACAGATAAACAATACCGTTATAGTTATAGCGGGAAGTCACGGTAAATATATAGGTAGGTTGGATATAGATGCAAAAGATGGCAAAGTTAGAGATTATGAGTATAAACTTATACCTATAGCTTCTAAACTTATACCTGCCGATAGAGAAGGTGAAAGGTTGGTTGAAAAACTTTATGCACCATATAGAAAAGAACTAAATGAAGTCCTTGGAAAAACAAAAGGGTTACTTTATAAAAGAGATACATTTTTTTCAACATTTGACCAACTCATTAATGATGCCATTATGGATGAAATGGGATGTGATATATCGTTTACTCCAGGGTATAGATGGGGAACAACTATACTTCCAGGTGGCAATATCTTGATGGATAATGTTTATGAGATGTGTGGTATAACATATCCAAATGTTTATACTTTTGAGCTAAAAGGCTCTAAGATTGCTCAACTTCTTGAAGATATAGCAGACAATGTTTTTAATGCAAATCCACTTTATCAGCAAGGAGGCGATATGAGTAGGCTTGGAGGGGTTACATACTCTATAGCTATATCAAATCCGGCTGGAAAGCGGATATCTAATCTTAAAGTAGGAGGTAAGCCATTAGATCCAAACAAAACTTATGTAGTATCTTCTTGGGGAGGAAATCTCCAAAAAGCAGGCTCAAATCTAAGAAAAAACAAGATTAGACCTGTTTATGAAATTGTTCGTGACTATATCAAGAAAAAAGGTGTAGTTGATGTAAGCAATGAAGGTAATGTAACTCTTCTTGACTATAGTTGCGGTTGCCCTAAAAAAGGGAAGAAGAGTTGCTAGTGAGGTTGGCGACAGTGGCACCTGTCGCCTTGTGTCATAATGAATGTAGTTCAAAATGAACAGAGAATTTTACCAAAAACAAACAAATTAAAAAAAAGGAAGAAACATGAAAAAAGGTATGACTAAGTTAGCAGCAGCAACAGCAGCAATTTTACTTGCAACAACATCAGCACATGCAGGATATACTATAAAGAAAAAAGTCGGTGATGTAGATACAAAGCTTACACTGTTTGGTTTTGCACAACTTGAAGCAGTTGGCGGAGATGGTATGAAGATAAAAAATGCCGGATCGGTTAGTGGTGCAAATTCTAGTGTTAACTTTCGTGCACAAAGAATCCGTCTTGGTTGGAAATATGTAGCAGGAAATATTAGGGGAAAAGTATTTTTAGATTTTAATCAGGATCACTCTAGTCCTGGAGCTACAAATGGTGCAGCAGTGCCTAAGATGATAAAAGATGCATTTATAGCTTATAAATTTAATAATGCTTTTATACCAAAACTCGGTGTTATAAAAATGCCGAACGGTATGAACTTTACTATGCCTGGATGGAATTTGGATATAGC
>WFOM01000133.1 GCA_015488075.1 Helicobacteraceae bacterium
GCAACCGGAGCTGAGCATCCGGCACCTATCGCTCTAACAAAGTCTCTCTCTTGTTTTGTGCAAAGTGCAGTATCGGGGTCATTTAGATACGAAGCTATCTCATAGAGTTTTTCATTACCTTCAACTATCTCTATACCCAAAGCTGCCTGCCCCATAGGAGGAAGCATCATGGATGATGGAAGTTTTTGCACACAAGGTATATCTTTCAACAAATCAAGCCTGTGCAAGCCTATAAAAGCCAAAATTATAGCATCATACTGCCCCTCTTTGAGCTTTCTAAGCCTTGTATTGACATTTCCTCTCAAGTCTTTCATAACAAGGTCATTTCTGACGGCCTTTAGCTGCATTCTTCTTCTTAGACTTGTAGTGCCCACAACCGCATTTTTGGGTAACTCTTCAAAGCTTTTATATTTGTGTGACAAAAAAACATCACTTTGATCTTCTCTTTTTGTTATGGCAATAAGCTCCAGACCATCAGGTATAAAAGTGGGTACATCTTTTAGCGAATGCACCGCCATATCAGCATTTCCTGCAAGCATTTCATCTTCAAGTTCTTTAGTAAAGTGTCCTTTTCCACCTATCAAAGCCAAAGGTTTGTCAAGTACCTTGTCGCCCCTGCTTGTTATCTTGTTTAATTCAACTTTGATTGACGGGAATTGTTTTTCAATTCTCTCTTTTATATGATAAGCTTGCCAAAGAGCCAAATCACTGGCTCTTGTTGCGATAGTCAACTGTTTCATTTCAAACTATACTCATCCATAAGATGCTGCATCTTTTCTCTGCCTGCATCAAACTTTCCATTTATATAAAGCGCGGGGGTACCGTTTACAAGTATCTTGTTTGCTCTGTATAAATCATTACTAAATCTATTTTGCACATCTTTGCTTTTTATGTCATCAAGAGTGATATTTGTTTTTAGTTTTTTGTTAAAAACCTGCAATACTTTTTTTGGATCTTTTGTATCAACTTCCACATCAGCTTTATAAGCTTTTAAATTGATATCTTTATACCCTTTTTTTCTTGCTGCAATTTCAGCCTTGACTATAGTATCAGATCCTGGATGAATTGATAAAGGCATATGATAGTAATATAGAGCAAAATCCTTTGGATGTTTTTTGACAAATTCTATAACATCTGGAACAAAGTCCATGCAAAACGGACACTGAGGATCACTGAAAACAAGTAATTTATACTTTGCATTTTTACTACCGTAAAGCAAATGCTCATCATCATAGTATGAAAGCGGTGCATCAGGCGAAAAACTCTTTAAAATTTTGTCTTTGAGCTTTTTCTTGGTATCGATATCCACAAAAGCTCTGCTTAGATACTTACCGTTTGAAAATATAACATCTTTTATGGTTATCACTCTGTTGTTTTGTTTTAGCAACTCTATATCTATAGTAAGTATGTATGCTTTCCAACCCGGTATATCTTTAAGGTCAACTACTTTTGCGATATGAAATCCCAAAACCTTTATATTTTTGTTTGGCTTGATAGAAGTTGTTAAAAATTTTTGAACTTTATCCTTTGTAGAAACTCCTCCTGCAAACAAAAACGCAATACTACTTATCCATATGATCAATAACCTCGACATCAATGACATCGTCACTCCTTTTTTCTTGATTGTTTTTAAATCTGTAAAATCTTCTTGTTATCATAAGACCGATATAGGGAAATTGAAATAAAATTCCAACCATATCACTTAAAAATCCGGGGATTATTAGCAAAATTGCACCTATAAACATAAACAGATGCAACTGCAAAAACTCTTCTTCGGTTATTCTTCTTTGAACCAGTGCGCCAAAACTCTCCGAAAAACTGTTGCCTATATTTGCAATGATAACAAAGCCCGCAATTGCTGAAACTATTACCTCAATAAAAGTTGCAAAAGCTCCGATTTTTGCTGCAATATTAAGTGTAACTGTTATCTCTAAAAAAAGATATATTAAAAAATAAACCATTATGCTCCCGTGATTCGTGATTAGTGATTTGTTCTAAATCATAAGCCCTAAATCCTAAATCCTTTCTTTTAATCTCTCTATAACTTCATCTTTATCCAAAACACTTTTCTCAAGTGTTTTTCTA
>WFOM01000134.1 GCA_015488075.1 Helicobacteraceae bacterium
ATCATATACAAAAGCAAAAACAAATATAAAGACTCCGGCTACACTCAAAAGCCAGAGCCATTTTAAAAATTTTTGCATCTGTTTACTTCTGAATTTTCTCTTTTATCATTTCACCAAGAGAGTTGGTTGTATCTTCGTTTATCTGATTTAAAATCTCTTTGTTTTTTATATAATCAAGTTTTTTTACAGAGAGTCTTAGTCTGTCTTTTTTAGGGTCAAGCATTACTATAACAGCTTCTATCTCATCCCCTTTATTTAACTCATCTTTATTTATAGGAGCAAGGTCTTCGTTTCTTATAAGAGCATCAACATTTTCACCTATGGTAACAAAAACACCAAAATCTTTTATATCTCTTACTTTGCCTTTTACCACATCGTTTACATTGTGCTCTTTTGCGAAAATATCAAGCGGTGATTCAAGAAGAGCTTTTCTGCTTAGAGATATCTTTTCATTTTCTTTGTCAATATTTTCTATCTTGACTTCTACTTTGTCTCCGACTTTTAGAGTATCTTTTGCTTTTGCACCTTTTTCCCATGACAGATCTTTGTTGTGTAAAAGTCCTTCAACCTGACCTATCTTTACAAAAGCACCAAAATCCGTAACAGATGTAACCTCACCTTCAACAACATCACCTACATTGTGATTTTCCAAAAACTGCTCAAAAGGTTTTGGAAGAAGAGCTTTTAAAGATACTCTTAGTCTGTGGTTTTTAGAGTCTATCTCTATAACTTCAACATCTATTCTCTCACCCTCTTTTAGATAATCTGAAGGGCTTTTTATATGTTTGTCCCATGATATTTCAGATATATGCAAGAAACCTTCTATATCATTTCCAAGATCTACAAATGCACCGTAGTTTTCTATATTTGAAACTGTAACGGAGATTGTATCCCCTTCATCAAGTTCATTTTCTATCTCTTCCCACGGATCAGGCATAACAGCTTTTATAGAAAGAGAAAGATGTTTTTTCTCTTTGTCATAATCTATAGCTTTTACCTCGACTTTGTCACCGACTTTGTAGTATTTTGCAGGATTTACCGGACCTTTGTAGCTTATCTCGTTGTAATGAACAAGCCCGTCAACTCCACCAACATCTACAAACATACCGTAGCTTGTTATTTTTTTAACTTCACCTTCAACTATGGTGTCTGGCTGCATAAGCTTGTCAATGACTGCTTTTTTTCTTTTTCTCTCTTCATTGAAAAGTTTTCTTCTTGATATCACTATGGTGTTGCTTTCTTCATCTATTTTGACAACCAAAGCTTTTATCTTTCTGCCTATGACATTGTCACCTTCTCTAAAAGCCCCAAGAGACTTAGGCATGAAAAATGTCACACCATCATCAGATTCAACTATGTATCCGCCTCTGTTTTTTCTTTTGACAACACCTTCTACAACCAGATTTTCAAAATCATCTTTGTGATTTTTTATAAATTCCAAAACTTTTTCTTGTTCCAAAACTTTTCTGTGTGATATTTTAGGTCTTTCTCCGTTATGACCTGTTATCATCACTTTGATCGTATCACCTACATTGTATTTAAGATTGCCTTCACCGTCTTTTAACTCATCAAGTGAGAGTATACCCTCTGACTTGTCACCGACACTTACAAGTGCTCTTTCATTTTCCTGTATCTCTACTATAACACCGTCAACTATTTTGCTTTCCTGTTTTGTTTTTTCATGCTCTTCAAGCATTTGTGCAAAATTTTCCTCAAGCTCTTCTAAACCTTCTGCCATCACCTATCCTCAAGTTTTAAAAATCGAAGAATTATACCCAAAATTAAACAATATTTTAACAACCGGCATTTTAGGACCGTAAATTTTTTATCTCTTTTATCCTGTCAACGACATCCTGTATAATCCAGTCAGGTGTTGAAGCACCTGCGGTTATACCGCAGTATGTTTTGTCATCAAACCACTCTGTTTGGAGTTCATCTTTGTTTTCTATATGGTAACTGTCACAACAGTTTTCTTTACATATGTTATATAGCTGTTTGGTGTTTGATGAGTTTTTTCCGCCTATGATTATCATGATATCTGCTTTTTTTGAAAGCTCTCTTGCGGCATCCTGGTTTTCAAATGTAGCATTGCATATGGTGTTAAAAACCCTTACCTCTTTGTGCCTTGGTATAAGATATGATGCTATTTTCAGATAGTCCTCAACTTTTCTTGTAGTTTGGGCAACAAGTGCAACTCTCTCACCAAGCTTTATATCTTCTAACTCTTCTGCTGAAGTAACTACCGTTGCTTCTTTTATGGCATAGCTTTTTACACCTTTTATCTCGGGATGTTTTTCATCTCCAAATATAACTATGTCATACCCTTCCTTGCTCATCTCCTCACATATCTGTTGGGGCTTTGTCACATAAGGGCATGTTGCATCTATTATGTTTACATCATTGTTTTTTAACTCTTCAAGTTCGTTTTTTGGTATACCGTGAGTTCTGACTATGGCGGTATCACCTTTTTTGAACTCTTTAAAATTTTCTACAAGTCCTACATTGAAATTTTCTTTTAGTCTTTGAATCTCCATTGGATTGTGTATAAGAGGTCCGTATGTTGCAGAATTTTGATGTTCTTCTGCTATCTTTATGGCTCTTTTTACTCCAAAACAAAATCCGTAGTTCTCAGCCAGTTCAATCTTCATCTTTTACCTCTGTCTGTGAAATCTTTCCTATAAGCTCAAAAAAATTAGGAAAAGATGTGTTGATACACTCCGTATCTTCAACTTCCATGCCACATTTAAGTCCTGCTATCAAAAAGCTCATAGCGATTCTGTGATCTCCAAAAGAGGATACTTTAGCCGATTTTAATTCTCCTCCGGTTATCTCATAACCGTCTTCAAACTCTTTGACATCTATACCGCATTTTCTGAGATTTGTAACAACTGTTTTTATCCTGTCACTCTCTTTTACTCTTAGTTCTTTTGCATTTTTTACCACACTTTTTCCTTTTGCCAAAGCCATGGCAATCGAAAGAGCGGGAAGTTCATCTATAAGCCATGATATGTTTGAGCCAACCTCAATACCGTTTAGTTCTGAGGATTCTACCACTATATCACCTATAGGTTCATAAATATCCGCTTTTTGCACAAACTCAACTTTTGCACCCATTTGTTTTAAAACATTAAAAGCCTCAACTCTTGTAGGATTTAGTGTAACATTTTTTAAGACAACCTTTGAATCAGGCACTATCGCAGCTGCAACAGCAAAGAAAAAAGCACTTGAGGGGTCTGCGGGAATAGTAATCTCAAGAGGTTTTAAAGGCTCTTTAAGAGGTGAGATGGTTGTGATGAGATTCTCATCTGTTTTTATATCTGCTCCCATCCCTTTTAACATCCTTTCGGTATGGTCTCTTGTAAGTTCTTTTTCTTTGTATGTGGATACACCCTCAGCCCTCAAAGCCGCAAGTATAAGAGCAGATTTTATCTGAGCCGAAGCTATGGTGCTTTTATAATCAAAACTTTTAAGTCTGCCACCTCTTATGCATAAAGGAGCATACTCTCCCTCTTCTCTTCCGTCTATCTTGGCACCTATGCTTCTTAATGGTTCTGCCACTCTTTTCATCGGTCTTTTTCTGAGGTATTTGTCACCTGTTAAAACAAAATGTCCATCAGACGAAGACAAAAGCCCGCAAAAAAGCCTCATGCCTGTTCCGGAGTTTCCGCAGTCCAAAACATCAAAAGGCTCTTTTATCTCGCCTGAGCACTCTATCTCGATTGTTTCTGTGTTGTCAGTTACTTTGGCTCCAAGAGATTTGACGATGTTTAGTGTATTTAGTGTATCTTCTGCTCTTAGAAAATTTTTGACTACACTCTTACCCTTTGCCAGAAGAGAAAACATGGCACATCTGTGAGATATCGATTTGTCCGGTGCTATGGAATCTATCTCAAGCAAAAACCTGTCACATTTTTTTACAACAGCTTTTTTCATTTATCTGAGTCCAATGTTCAGCTTTTCTTTCAAAGCTTTTAAAATAGTCTCAACAGCTGTATTTATATCCTCTTCAGTCAGTGTTTTCTCATAACTTTTTAAAACCATTCTGACAGTTAAACTTTTGTTCTCACCAAGAGTTTCATCTTCAAAAATATCTACAGGATAGAACTCTACCACTTCATCAGGTTTTGCTTCATCTATGACATCTTTTACAGATTTATACTCCATATCTTTTGGAACAAGAAGGCTTATATCTCTTGTGCTGGACTGAAATTTTGATATCTCTTTTGCCTGTTTCAGTTCAAAATCAAGCTTGTCAAAATCAATCTCAAACAAAAATGTCCTGTCCAGATCAAAATCTTTTTCAACAAGAGGATGAACTCTGAAAAGCTCACCTATCTCTTTGCCCTCTTTTATGATTTTGGCACACTGGTAAGGGTGTGAGAGCTTATGAGAAGTTTGGTGTTTTTCAAGTTCAAAATCACCTATGATGTTTGAAAGTGTTTTCACAAAATACTGAAAATCTATCAACTCCGGTTTGCCGCTGTTTAAGATAGAATCTTTTTCTTTGTATCCGCTGAATATCCCGCCAAATTTTGTCATCTCTGTTCTGTCTGAATCAAATACCGAGCCAACCTCAAAAAGTTTTATAGATCTGTATCCGTTGTTTTTATTTTGTGAAGCGGATTTTAAAAGCCAAAGCATAACAGTCGGTCTTAGTGTATCAAGAGTGTTTACTATAGGATTTAGCAAATCTTTATCTTCATCAACTGTTTTAAAACCGTATTTTTCAAGGCTTTGTTTCTCATCAAATACAAAATGGACAGATTCAAAAAAACCGCATTTTGCAGCCTGCAGTCTGTAATATCTTTTTTTTCTAAAGGTAAAATAATCATCACTAAGTCTGTTTGCCTCAACTATCTCAAACGGTTTTGAAGGAATGTTGTCTATACCTATAAGACGAACGATCTCTTCAGCAATATCTTGATAGTTTGTTATATCGTGTCTGAATTTTGGAACAACAACTGCAAATGTATCTGATGCTTTTTGAACTCTGAAGCCAAGATTTTTGAGTATATTGGTTATCTTTGATTTGTCTATCTCATAACCTATAATCAAATCTATATCTTCTTTGTTAAAGCTTATTATCTTTTCGCTGTAGTCGTCGTTTATCTCTATATCTCCACTAAAAAGCTCAAACTCACAGCTGTTTTGTAGTGTTTTTATCAGATAGTTAACCCCAAATTCCAAATCAGGTTCGCTGCCTCTTGAACTTCTGTAGTAGTCCTCGTTTGTAGGTATATCATTTTGCATAACGGCTTTTGCCACTTTGGACGGTTCTATATAGCTTGCTTCAAGTATAACAAGTTTGGAGTCTTTTGTAGGTTTTGACTCTTCACACTGGTTTATGCCTATACTTGAAGCTCTTATTTCGTTTGAATACAATACATACATACCGTTTTCATACACGACATCGGCTTTTGCTATACCTGAGTCATCTTTTAAAAACTCAAAATCATACCCTCTTAATATAACACCTGTTGAATGTGTTACATATTGAAGGTATGAGAGTATGTTGTTTTCTTTTTGCTCATCAATTTGTTTGAGTCTTAACTGTATAAGCATAGGAAGTTCTGTTGAGTTAAACTCAACTGCTTTGTAAAACAGGCTCACATCCAAATCGTTTTTGTGAGAAAGAGAAAAAACTCTTCCTATACCTTTTTTCTTGTTGTCAGGAAGTTTTTCAAGTCTATTCTCTTTTAAAGGTTTGTTAAAAGCGGCACTCAAATCTCTTGCAACACCCATTATGCTTAAACAGTCACCTCTGTTTGCGGTTAATTCTATCTCTATAATATCATCACTGAAAACCGGATGGGTGCAAAGCTCATCGCCGATGTTGTAACTGCCTATACTCTCATCTATCTCTATAATACCGCTGCAAAAATCATCCAGTCCTATCTCACCGG
This sequence comes from Helicobacteraceae bacterium, assembly GCA_015488075.1. GTDB lineage: Bacteria > Campylobacterota > Campylobacteria > Campylobacterales > Sulfurimonadaceae > S012-15. Next base: position 5,904 of record WFOM01000134.1, read on the forward strand.
CAGAGCAAATCATCCCTTCACTGTCAACACCTCTTAGGTTGGCATGTTTTATCTCCATACCGTTTGGAAGTTTTGCTCCTATGGTGGCTACTGCCACATCAAGACCCGTTCTTACATTTTTTGCACCGCATACTATTTGTCTGACACTTGTTCCTATATCAACTTTGCATACACTAAGCTTGTCTGCATCAGGGTGTTTTTCACACTCAAGAACTCTTCCGAAAACAACTCTTTTGGGAACATCGTATCTTCTGTGGCTATCAACCTCAAGACCGATTGAGTTAAAAGTTTTTAGTAATTTTTCGGTAGTTATATCGCTTAAATCTATCCACTCGTTTAACCAACTTCTTGTTACTATCATGCAAACTGCTCCAATAATCTAATATCACCCTCAAACAAACTTCTTAGATCCCCTATGCGGTGTATCAGCATTGCAAATCTTTCAACTCCCAGACCAAAAGCATATCCGCTTACATTTTTATACCCTACGGCTTTAAATACATTTGGATCAACTATACCGCATCCCAAAACTTCAAGCCATCCTGTATGAGAACATACTCTGCACCCGTCACCTTTACAAAAAACACAGCTTATGTCAACTTCGGCACTAGGTTCGGTAAAAGGGAAAAAGCTTGGTCTGAACCTCACATTTACATCACCAAACATATACTTTAGAAAATCTTCGAGTATATATTTCAGATTTGCAAAAGAAACCTTTCCTTTTTCATCTACCAAAAGACCTTCAACCTGATGAAACATAGGTGTATGGGTAAGGTCGTAGTCTCTTCTAAAAACCGCACCAGGAGCTATCATCCTTATAGGCGGTTTTTGTTTTGTCATGGTTCTAATCTGAACGGGAGATGTATGTGTTCTAAGTAACATCTCATCTTTAAAATAAAATGTATCTTGCATATCTCTTGCAGGGTGGTATTTTGGAAGATTCAATGCTTCAAAATTGTGAAAATCATCTTCAACCATACTTCCGGTTTGCAGTGAAAAGTTCAGTGCGGTAAAATACTCTACGATTCTGTCAAGTGTATCCATAACCGGATGAAATGCACCTGTGTTTGACTTAAAAGAGTATAGTGAAACATCTAGAGCTTCTTCTTTCATAGCTGATTCAAGCTCTTTTAGAGATATCTCCTCTTTTTTTTGGGTCAAAAGTTGCATAAGTGCTTCTTTGTGGGTATTTAACTCTTTGGCAAATGAAGCTTTTTCTTCATTTGGTAAAGATTTCATTTTGGCAAATTCGGCAGCTAATATCCCTTTTTTACCAAATACAGCTACTCTTATATCTTCAAGCTCTTTTTGCGAAGTTGAGTTTTTAATCTTTTCATACCACTCTTGCAATTTCTATGCTCCATATTTTTTTAACGAATTATATTTAAATTTTCATAATAACTTGTTGAA